>CAZXVN010000259.1:0-8528 GCA_964643945.1 uncultured Lentisphaeraceae bacterium
TCTTTCGTCGTTCGTTTCCACGCCCATCGCGGACAGAGGAGTTATCCACAACCCCGCCAAAGGGCCTTTACCGGCCCGTCGGCGGGGCTGTGGGTAACTCCGTCATCTTTGTTTACCCATGAATTCTGGTGAGGAGCCAAAAAAGAAGACCGGCGCGATGGACAGATTCAACAATCCCGGCGCAACAGCGAGTGTGACCAGAAGCAGCGCCGTCAACGTGCTGCCCCGTTTATCTTTGAACAGGGCTTGCTGCCAGAACAACAGGGTCATCGCGGGCAATCCTGTTTGCAGAAGCACCAGCAGCCAACCGGCGCGCGGCAAGAATGAATACAGTTCGCGATAATGGTGAGCGGGCAGCGCGCGGGCGCAGGCAAGCAGGTTCTGCAGAAGGGTGGTCGTCGCCGGCCCGTCGACGTTGTGCAAGTAAGCACAGATCGAGATCGCGCTTCCGGCTAACCCGGCAACCATGATCCAGCAGCCTGTCGCGCTTCGCTGGGGAGAGAACCAGAACGCTCTGAATGTGAAAAACGCATAGAACGGCAGAAGCAAAAGAAAAACCGCTGAGTCAAAAAGTCCGAGCACAAACAAAAAGATGGACAGTGCGAACCCGGACAGACGCCAGGCAGGATGAACCGTTAAAAACAGACTCAGGGATGCGAGCGCCAGAAACAAATCAAACAGGCCGTTGTCCAACCGCGTTGCCGCAGACCAAGTCGGCACCATGAACGTGCAAAGAAAAGCCGCGATCAATCCGCCAGCAATCGCGATCTGCGGCACGCGCCGATTATAAAGTTCCACTTCGAAAGGCATCACGGAAACAACATCGGGGTTGTCCACATGTTCATCCAGCAGGTCATCCCACTCCCCGCTGCCCACGTCTTCGCAGGCGGAGAACAGAATCATCCGGGAGACCAGATGGTAGAGGAGCATCGCGCAGAGCGTGCCGCACAGGGCGGAAAACAGATTCAGCCGGACGGGCAACGAGAACACGTCACATGCGGCGACATGGCGTGCGACCCACGCGAAAAGAGGATGGTCCGCCTGTGACGGCGGAATCAATCCCGCCGCCGCCGCAGTCAGAGTCGCCGAACAGCCTGGATAAACGCCGTGCGACAGCGTCAACAGATACGCTGCCCCTGCGACGATGCCGGGTATGGGCAGAAAGCGCCCCACTCGCTTCGATAGCTGAAAAATCAAGGGATGTGTCGTCATGGCTACCTTCAGACCTCGTTCTGTCTTATACTTCGCCGTTTGAACGGTAACACATAAACTGATCCCTTTTCAAGACCTTCAAGACCGTAAGTGCTGGCTACCTGGTAAGCGCTGGCTACCTTCACGTTCCGCTTGCGCGTGCGCCCCCGGCGGTCTACACTATGCGCTGTGTATACGTTTCCAGATTCCTCATTCTAACTCTTTGATTCTTATGACTCTTTCCATCATCGGCCTCGGCCTCATCGGCGGATCCTTTGCGAAAGACCTGCGCAAAGCGGACCCCGCAACAGAACTGCTCGGCGTGGACACCTCGCAGCAACACGCCGCCCGGGCTTTGCAGCTCGGGCTCGTGGACCGGCTTGTTTCACTTGACGAGGCGCTCCAGCAGAGCGACCTGCTCCTGCTGGCCGTGCCCGTAAACGCGATTGAAACGCTTCTGCCGCGCATCCTCGATGTCATCCGCCCGACGCAGACCGTCATCGATCTCGGCTCCACCAAGTTTCAGATCGCCGAGGCCGTACGGCAACATGTGAACCGCGAACGGTACGTGGCCACTCACCCCATGGCCGGCACCGAAAACACCGGTCCCGACGCCGCGCTCGAGGGGCTCTTCAAAGGCAAGACCGTCCTGCTCTGCGACTTGGAGTGGAGCGCCCCGGACGCCTGCAAGACCGCGCTGGAGCTGTTCCACGCCGTGGGGCTCAAGTTCGAGTTTATGTCCTCCGAGCAGCACGACCGTCACGCCGCATACGTTTCGCACCTCTCCCACGTGGTCGCCTACGCACTCTCGCTGACCGTGCAAAACGAGGAAAAGGCCGGCTATGCCGTGCCGCATCTGGCCGGCGGCGGATTCGCCTCCACGGTGCGCCTGGCCAAGAGTTCGTCCGCGATGTGGGTGCCGATCTTCAAGCAGAACCGCGAACATGTGTTAAAAGCCATCGACGCCTTCGCGGAGCGCGTGCAGGAACTCAAGCGCTGTCTGGAGACGAACGATTTCGACACACTCGAAGCGCTCATCCACGAGGCCAACCAGATCCGCGATTTGCTGTAAACTCCCCATGCACTTTCCCGTTTACGAAGCGATCATGCTCCTCTGTTTCGGTGTGGCCTGGCCGTTCTCGATTCTCAGATCGTGGCGGGCACGCACCAGCAAAGGCAAAAGCGCCCCGTTCCTGTTCGTGATCCTCGTCGGCTATGCGGCGGGCATCCTGAACAAGGTCACCCTGGGGCAGCACCGCGACCCCGTGCTCGGGCTGTACGTGCTGAACCTCCTGATGGTCAGCCTCGACACCGCGCTCTACTTCCGCAACCGCCGGCTCGACGCTGCCCGCTAACCTCCGCACGCGCCGTCCTCTTCTCACACGTTTTTTAACACGCTTGTGCTTGCCAAGAGGCGCGTGACTTGGTTAACTGACTCCCAGTAACCTATTGCGCGTTTTGAAAGGAGTCGCGTTACATGCACATGACGCCGTTGTATTGGCTGTTTCTGGGGGTTGGCCTCATCATCCTCGAGGTGATGACGCCGGGCCTCGTGTCGATTTTCTTCGGACTGGCGGCCTTGATGGTGGCCTTGGTCGCCTGGCTGGTGCCTGCTTTCGGACAAGGGTGGCAGTGGCTCGCTTTTTCTGTCTTTTCGGTCCTGTTTATTTTTTTGCTGCGCAAAAGCCTGAAAAAAGTCTTTAGCGGTGAGCGGGAGGTGTCGGACAGCCCGAGTGACGAGTTCAGCGGCAAGATGGCGGTCGTGGTCGAGGCGGTCGCTCCGAACAAGCCGGGGCGCGTGGAATTTTGCGGGAGCAACTGGACCGCAGAAGCCGGAAACGCGCTTCCGGCTGGCGCATCCGTGCGGATCATCAGCAGGAAAAATCTCACGTTGAAAGTCGAGGCGGTCTAGTTTTCAAAGGGAAGTCAGACAGGTCAGACGGGTCTGGCCTCACACAAAAAAAGGAGTTGGAACATGCCATACATTGCATTATTCATCGCGTTCGGCGTAGTCTACACGATTCTCAAATGCGTGCGCATCGTGCCGCAGAAACAGGCGTTCATTGTGGAACGGCTGGGCAAGTACCATTGTACCCTCGATGCGGGGCTGCATCTGCTGATACCGATCATCGACCGCGTCTCGTACAAGCACACGCTCAAGGAGCAGGCCATCGACGTGCCGCCGCAGCAGTGCATCACGCGCGACAACATCACGGTCGAGGTGGACGGCATTCTGTACATGATGGTGATGGATCCGGCCAAGGCCTCTTACGGTATCGGCAATTACCTGTTCGCCACCGTGCAGCTCGCACAGACCACGATGCGCAGCGAAATGGGCAAGCTGGAGTTGGACAGGAGCTTCGAGGAGCGCACACTGATAAACACGTCGATCGTCGAAGCGGTGGACAAAGCCTCTGAACCTTGGGGCATCAAGGTCACGCGCTATGAGATCAAGAACATCACGCCGCCGCAGACCATCCGCGACGCGATGGAGAAGCAGATGCGCGCCGAGCGCGAAAAGCGCGCGCTGATCGCAGAATCGGAAGGTGACCGCCAGGCCAAGATCAACCGCGCCGAGGGCGAGAAGCAGCAGGCGATCGCGATCTCCGAAGGCGAGAAGATGAAGCGCATCAACGAGGCGGGCGGCCGTGCGCAGGAGATCCTGTTGGTGGCCGAGGCGCAGGCCAGCGGAATCCGTCAGGTGGCGTTGGCAATCAACGACCAGGGCGGCATGAACGCGGTGAACATGCAGCTCGCGCAGCAGTATCTGAACGAGTTCGGCAAGATGGCCAAGGCGAACAACACCATGATCATCCCCGCTGACCTCGCCAACGTGGCCGGCGTGCTCAAGGCCGCCACGACGATTATTCGAGAGGTGAAATAACGAGGCTGCCCGGGTTCGGGGTTCAGGCACGACGCACGGCCGTCACGCTTGTCCTGAATCCTGAACCCCAAAACCTTATTTCATCATCACATAGAAGAGCACGCAGATGAAGTGGCAGAAGGTGCCGGCCAGCACGAAGAGGTGCCACACGGCGTGATGGAACGGCATGAGCCGCCACAGATAGAAGACCGTGCCCAGCGTGTAGAGCCCGCCGCCGACCGCCAGCCAGGCCAAGCCTGCCATCGGCAGGCTGTCCATCAGCGGTTTGATGGCGGTCACGACGATCCACCCCATGCCGATGTAGGCGAGGGTCGATGCGAAGCGCCCTTTGCCGGTCATGAAGATCTTGAAGATCACGCCCGCGAGCGCCAGCCCCCACACAATCCCGAAGATGGTCCAGGCCGCGACCGGATGTGACTCGCGCAGCGTGACCAGCATAAAGGGCGTGTAGGAACCTGCGATCAGGAAGTAGATCGCCATGTGGTCGCAGACCTCCAGTATCTGCTTGGAGCGCGGGTGCGTCACCGCGTGATAAATCGAAGAGACGGTGTAGAGCAGGATGATGGTCGCGCCGAAGACCGCGCCGCTGACGACCTTCCACGGAACCTGCGTGCCGCTCTGCGCCCCGAACACCACGAGCAAGGCGAGCATCGCCGCGCCCAGATGGCTCCCGAGCGCGTGAATCGAGCTGTGGGCGATCTCCTCGGCAACCGAGTAGTCGACGGGTTCGCGGCGGCTCATGGCACCCTCGCAGATCCTTAGTGTTTTTACAGGGCCGCCAAGCGGGCGTTGATGGCGGCGGCCGCACGGCGGCCTTCGCCCATCGCGAGGATCACGGTGGCGGCGCCGAGCACGATGTCGCCCCCCGCATAGATGCCGTCGATCGAACTCTTGCCGTTCTCGTCGACGATGATGTTGCCCCACCTGTTGACTTGGAGGCCTGCGGTCGTCTGGCTGATCAGCGGGTTGGAGCCGTTTCCGATCGCCACGATCACGGTGTCGACGTCCATCAGGAACTCGCTGCCCGCGAGGGGCACCGGGCTGCGGCGGCCCGAGGCATCCGGCTCGCCGAGCTCATAGCGCAGGCACTCCATCTGCGTGACACAGTCGTTGGCGTCCCCGAGGATGCGCACCGCGTTCTGCAGCAGATGGAAGATCACGCCCTCTTCGCGGGCATGGCCGACCTCCTCCACGCGGGCGGGCATCTCCTTCTCGGTGCGGCGGTAAACCAGATGCACCTCCTCCGCGCCGAGGCGCAGGGCCATGCGGGCCGCGTCCATCGCGACGTTGCCGCCGCCGAGCACCGCAACTTTCTTGGAGTGGTAAAGCGGCGTGTGGGCATGCTCAATGTCATAGGCCTTCATCAGGTTGGCGCGCGTCAGATATTCGTTCGCCGAGAAAACGCCCACAAGATTTTCGCCCGGAATGTCCATGAATCTGGGCAGGCCCGCGCCGGCGCCGATAAAGACAGCGCTGAAGTGATCTTTGTCGATCAGGTCTCGGAGTTTGCGCGTGCGGCCCACCACGTAGTTGGTCTCCAGCTTGACACCCATCTCTTTGAGGATGTCGATTTCGTTCTGGACGATGGTCTTGGGCAGGCGGAACTCCGGAATGCCGTAGATCAGCACGCCGCCGGGTTTATGGAACGCCTCGAACATCGTCACGTCATGGCCCTCGCGGCGCACATCGGCCGCCACAGTGATGCCGGCTGGCCCGCTGCCGATCACGGCGACCTTTTTGCCGGTGGCCGGCTTCACGCCGGGCACGGCCTGCTTGCCGCTCTCGCGGTGGAGATCGGACACATACCGTTCGACGCGGCCGATGGACACGGCCCGGTCGACGCTCTTCAGCGCCTTGCCGAGCGTGCAGGGCAGTTGGCACTGGACCTCCTGTGGGCAGACGCGTCCGCACACAGCGGGGAGCAGGCTGTTCTCGCGGATAATCGCGGAGGCCTCGTCAAACTCTCCCGCAGCCGCGGCCTTAAGAAAATCAGAGATGCGGATGCCCACGGGACAGCCGTTCACACACGGCGCGTTTTTACACTGGAGACAGCGCATGGCTTCGAGCTGCGCCTGCTCGGCGGAGTAACCGAGAGCGACCTCGTTCATGTTGTGACGCCGCACATCGGGATCCTGCGAAGGCATCTCTTGTGCGGGAATCGCCAAACGGTCTTTGGGCGCAAGCGTCTTGCCGGCAAGTTCCGCCAACTTGGTAAGGGCGGCCTGATGGAGAGATTCGTGGGTGGAGTGCATAAGAGGGATGAGTGATGGAGGGGTGGAGTATGGGAAGGGGGGGGCCGCCGGCCGCCCGTACGGCAGGGGCGGACAATCATGCGCCCTTGGGAAGTTTGGCGGCGGCCTCGTCGAGAAGACAGTGGTGGGCCTGATGGTCGGCGTCTTCACGCGGCTGGTAGGCGCGCAGGCGTTTCATCATGTTGTCGAAATCCACCTGGTGGCCGTCAAACTCGGGCCCGTCCACACAGACAAACTTGGTTTTGCCGCCGACCGTGACGCGGCAGCCGCCGCACATGCCCGTGCCGTCGATCATAATGGTGTTGAGCGAAACAACGGTGGGCACGCTGTAAGGCCGGGTCGTCTCCGCGCCGAACTTCATCATGATCGGCGGCCCGATGATCACGGCCATGTCGGGCTTGGGAGACTGCTCGCACAGCTCCTTGAGGGGCAGTGTCACGAGCCCCTTGCGCCCGTAGGAGCCGTCGTCGGTAACGATGATCAGGTCGTCGGCGATCTTGCGCATTTCCTTCTCCATGATCAGCAACGACCTGTTACGCGCACCCAGGATGATGGTGACCTTGTTGCCGGCGGCCTTCATGGCCTGCGCGATCGGATGGAGAGGCGCGACGCCGATACCGCCACCGACACAGACCACATGCCCGACCTTCTCGATGTGGGTCGGTTGGCCTAAGGGGCCGAGTAGCGCAGCGATCAAGTCGCCCACCTCTTTCTCAGCCAACAGATGGGTGGTTTTGCCGCCGGCCTGGAAAATCAGGGTGATCGTACCATTGACCAGATCCGCATCCGCGATGGTGAGAGGGATGCGCTCGCCAATGGCGTCGTCCACCTGCAGGATAATGAACTGGCCAGGCTTGCGCTCATGGGCGATGAGTGGAGCCTCGACCTCCAAACGGAAGACCTCGGCTGAGAGTTGCGTTTTTTTGACGATCCGGTTCATAAAGGGGTGTCACTTTGCTGGTATGCGGGTCCTTCTTCTGGCGATGGTCGCCGCTCCGTTGGAAAACGTGAAAACAAATTACAAGATAGCATGTTTTTTGCCGTGTCGCAACAGGTGTCATGAGCGTGAAACGGCGGCACCGGAACGGCTACAATAAACAGGCCTCTCAGGCCATGAAACCGCACGGCACACTGTCGGACATATATGTAGTACACAACAATTATGTGTGCCATATTTGTGGTTTACAACAGAAATATCTGCTCCGAGCCATCGACTTTAAGTGAAAGCGACGCCTCTTGTTTGTCCAAACCCATGGCACGCTTGATGCTTTTTATTGATACTGTTCACGTTAACGTGACATCCGTGTCATCACCCCCTTGGTTAGGAGATCAAAATGAGTTATGTCCAGAACGTTCTTGAGAACGTGCGTAAACGCAACACGAATGAACCCGAATTTCTGCAAGCCGTCGCGGAAGTCCTCGAATCGCTCGAGCCTGTGATCAAAACCCTTCCGGTGTTCGAGAAAGAGCGCATCCTCGACCGGATCGTCGAGCCGGAGCGCATGATCGTATTCCGCGTGCCCTGGGAGGATGACAAGGGTGTTTTTCAGGTTAACCGTGGTTTCCGCGTCGAGTTCAGCAGCGCCATCGGCCCCTACAAAGGCGGTCTGCGCCTCCACCCTTCCGTCAATCAGAGCATCCTGAAGTTCCTCGGTTTCGAGCAGCTTTTCAAGAACGCCCTCACCACGCTGCCCATGGGCGGCGGCAAGGGCGGCGCGGACTTCGATCCCAAGGGCAAGTCTGACCGCGAAGTCATGCGTTTCTGCCAGTCCTTCATGAGCGAGCTCTTCCGCCATATCGGTGCGAACACCGACGTTCCGGCGGGCGATATCGGCGTGGGCGGCCGCGAGATCGGCTATATGTTCGGCGAGTACAAGCGTCTGCGTAACGAGTTCACCGGCGTGCTGACCGGCAAGGGCGTCACATGGGGCGGCTCGTTGATCCGCCCGGAAGCGACCGGCTACGGCTGTGTCTTCTTTGCGCAGGAGATGCTGAAGCAACGTAAAGAGAGCTTCGCTGGCAAGGTCTGCACGGTTTCCGGCTCGGGAAACGTCGCCCAGTACACGATCGAGAAGCTGAACCAGCTCGGCGCCACCTGCGTCACCCTTTCCGACTCGTCTGGCACGATCTATGATCCCGCCGGCATCAACGCTGAGAAGCTGGCCTTCGCCATGGAGCTGAAGAACGTCAAGCGCGGCCGG
>CAZXVN010000260.1:0-3719 GCA_964643945.1 uncultured Lentisphaeraceae bacterium
AAATATCAGCCGCGCTGGAACTCCATGGCCACCGCAGGCAAGGATGTGTGCGGGATGTGGCAGAAGGCGACTGTAGCCAACGGCCTGCACTTCGGCGTGGCCTCGCATGTAGCCAGAACCTACCGCTGGCTGCAGGTGTCGCACGGAGCCGACAAGACCGGGCCGCTGGCAGGGGTCCCCTACGATGGACAGGATCCGGCATTCGCGGATCTCTATGGTGTGCCGTGGAAGGATACGGGTTATGGATATGAAGGTCCGCAGGATGTCGGGCCGCCGGCCTTTGGGCAGAATTTCGAGGACAGGATGAAGGATCTTATCGACCGGTATCATCCTGATCTTTACTACACCGACGGCGGGCCGCCCTTCAAAGACAAGGGCTACAAGATCGTTGCGCATCTTTATAATCAGAGTATGCAGTTGCATGGCGGCAAATTGCAGGCCGTGGCCAACTTCAAGGGCGATTGTCCAATCGGCGCCGAGAACTTCGAGAATGAATTTCCCAGCACCTTGCAAAAGAACTTCTGGCAGACGGACAAGACCATGAGTCCGGAATGGTACTGGCTGCGCAATCAGACGACTCATTACCGGAAAGGGTTTCAGATCGTCCATACGCTGATAGACATTGTCAGCAAGAACGGCAACTTTCTGTTGAATGTGCCGCTGACGGGTGATGGCGAGCTGGAGGATGCGACCATCACCATGCTCAAGGATATGGGGCATGACTTTGATCTGATCGGCGAAGCCATCTTCTCGACGCGCACCTTGGAGGCGTTCGGCGAGGGGCATAAGAACTTCAATGGGATTTCCAGCGGTTCGGCGGAGGACATCCGGTTTACCCGCAATAAGGCGAACACCGTTCTTTATATCACGACGCTTGGCTGGCCCGGCGACGGTGCGGTGGTGAAAGTTCAAACGCTTGGGAAATGTCGCATAGATCTGAAGAGTTTGAAGAGTGCTTCACTGCTGGGAACAACGGATAAACTAAAATTCAACCAGGACGACGAGTCACTGCAGATCACCTTGCCGCCGAAGGCGCCTTATGCGTGTAGTGCCTATGCGATCAAGATGGTGTTTGCGGGACAGATTCCGAAGCTTAAGGGTGCGGCTGCACTTCTCTGGCAGGCTCAGGCCCGCGACCTTGAGGGCGCTGAAGACCGCGCAATCTACGCTCTGCCCGCTGAAGGCGGCGTTCTGTTGCTGGATGTGCCGGCAGGCAGCGACGCGGCCAGAGCGGGATTGGTGAAGGACGATGTGATTATGACCTGCAATGGTGCGGAGGTAAAGACGGTTGCCGGCCTGCGCGACTTGGGCAACAAGGCCGACGGCAAAAAGCTTGCGCTTGCAATCATCCGCAAGCAGAAGCCGCTGACGGTTGAGCTGAGCGACTACGCGTATTCTCTAAGAGAGAACGTTGCGACATTGGGATTCAAGGCGCTTCCATGTGGCGCTGCGTCGGCGGTATTACCCGCTCAAGTATCGTCCGGCGGAGCAAAGCTGAGCACAGGTGCCGTGGATCTTCTTGTTGACGGTAAAGTCGACCGCGCTTGCGGACCGACCTTTGCCGATGGCGTTGACACCGGAAAGGTCAGGTTCGACCTGGGTGAGAATAAGAGCATTGCGCAGGTCAACACTTACGCGTCCGGCGCTACGCGTGCCAGGCAGTCGTTCACGCTTTACGGTAGCAGCGCCGCGTCTGACCCGGGCTGGAATGTCGCCGACACCGCACTATTCACGCCGGTGATCACAATGGATTCCCGTGGCAATTGGACCCAATACGAGGCCACCAGCATCCGCCGCAGCGAGGGCAAGCCGCTGGGCAGCTTCCGCTGGTTGATCTGGGCGGCCACGCCCACGATGGGCGTGATCGGCGGACAGAATATGACGTTTGAGGAAATGCAGGTGATACCGGCAGGTGAGCCGATTGTTTCGGATGGTGCTGCAAAGCGTGCACCTGCGGCTGTGCTGCCGGGCAACGTGGCAGATCCTCACATTGCCGTGTTTGAAGATGTTTATTATCTCTATCCGACCTCGAACCCCACGTCCTTCCATGGCTGGACATCCACGGATTTGAAGCTCTGGAAGGATGAGGGCGTTATCTTGGATCTTCCCCGCGATCTCAAGTGGGCCGATCGCAAAGCCTGGGCTCCGGCCATTGCCGCCAAGAACAACAAGTACTACTTTTATTATTCTGCCAATCAGAATATTGGCGTGGCCGTGTCGGATCATCCGACGGGACCATTCCGTGATCCTTTAGGTAAGCCTCTAGTGGGCAAGGGTGAGTATCGATGCCAGGTGATTGATCCGATGGTCTTCGTTGATGAGGATGGCTCGGCTTATCTTTATTTTGGCCAGGGTAAGTGCATGGCAGTGAAATTGAACGACGATATGATTTCGTTTGACTCCAAATCCGTGAAAGCGATTGAACTGGCCGGGTACAACGAAGGTCCATTTGTTCTGAAACGCAATGGTATCTATTACCTGAGCTGGTCCGAGTTCGATACGCGTGATCCGCGCTATTCCGTCTCGTATGCGACCTCGAAATCGCCTCTTGGTCCTTATATAAAAGCGGAGAATACTCCGATTCTCCGGCAAAGTGGCGAGGTTAAAGCAACCGGGCATCATTCCATTGTGAAGGTTCCGGGATGTGATAAATGGGCCATAGCCTATCATCGTTTCCACGTTCCGGGAGGCAGCGGCTTCAATCGCGAAACCTGTATATCTCCACTTCGCTTTGATGACAAGGGCGCAATTCTTCCTGTCGATGTTTTTGAGCCCGTGCCGGATGATTTTATTAAGACGGCAAAACCATAATAAAAGTTGCGCTCCGGGGGTGATCACTCCCATCGGCACACAAAGGAAGTACACTATGACCAAACCGCAGATGATCAGTTCATTCATGCTGCTGTCAACACTTGCGACGACCGAGGCGCGGGCCGCGCAGCTTTTTGTGGCACCCGCCGGGAATGATACGAATCCAGGCACGATCGAGAAACCATTCGCCACCGTGCACCGGGCGCCGCAGGCCGCGCTTTCCTGGCCCGACGAGAAAATTGATGCCTGGCACGGGTTCCGGAGGCATAACTTCAAGGTGGAGGGGCACGAGTGCTGGGTCGTCGAGCCGAAGCAGGCCGCCCCCGGTAACCCGTGGACATGGTGTACGGAGAATCCCGACGCATTCACCGACCGGACCGGTGTGCCTCAGTTGATCGAGAAAGGCTTTCATCATGTCCACGTTAGCGCGGGCGACAACTACGGCAATCCCGCGACCATGAGGGTTTACGATGCGTTCTACAAGGTGCTCGCTGCGAAAGGGCTGGCTAAAAAAGGCACCCTGATCGGTCTCAGTCGCGGCGGGCTCTGTGCCTACAATTGGGCGGCGGACAACACGGACAAAGTGGCCTGCATCTACGGCGATGCGCCGGTCTGCGATTTCAAGAGCTGGCCTGGCGGCAAAGGCCCGCATAAAGGCGGCAGCAGCGGCAATTGGGATTCGCTGATCAAGAGCTGGGGGTTCAAGGATGAAGCGGAAGCGATGGCCTACAAGTTCAACCCCGTGGATAATCTGGCAAACATTGCAAAAGCCAAAATACCGATCATCCACGTGGTGGGCGATGCCGATGGCGCTGTGCCGCCTGAGGACAACAGCGCTATCGTGGAGGAACGTTACAAAAAGTTGGGCGGCGAGATCAGCGTGATTCACAAGCCCGAAAAAATCGGGG
>CAZXVN010000261.1:0-5330 GCA_964643945.1 uncultured Lentisphaeraceae bacterium
CTGACCGCACGTACGCCAGCCCGGCACACGGGCTGGCGTTCTCTTTGAGTGCGAGACGTGAGTCCCGCCTAGTTCTGCGTGATTCATTTGCCGTTTTTATAACGCGCCGGAGCAGGCGACGCTACGCATACAGAAGTGCCTTTGCGCGTGCGGCGTCAAAGGCTTGGCGTTCGTGTGCCCACTCGGCAAAGAGGGGCTTCAGCGGCGCGCGGGTCGCCATGTGCTTACGCACGCGGTCGGTGCCGTAGAGCTTGTCGAACCACTCCGGACGCACGCCCTTGTGCCGCCACACGCGCGCGGTGCCGTAGAGTCCGGCAAGCGTCTGTAGAATCACGAGCGAGACCTGCGCGGGCCTGAAGCGTGCGGGGTCGGTGACCGTCAGCCGCACGCCGTCGAGCTCTTTACCCGCGTAGGGCATCATCGCCGCCACATACCGATACGGATGAAACGTCACACCCGCGGGCCGTTCTGCCGCGATGCGGTCGCAGAACGGCTCCGCCCGCAGCCACGGTGCGCCGAGCACGCGGAACGCGAGATTGGTGCCGCGCCCACAGTCGATGCCGGGCAAGGCTTCGGAGAAAACCGTGGCCGCATAGGTCATCGCGCACTCCCAGGTCTTGATCCCCGGCGAAGGCGGCACATAGGCGGGCCGCGCACCGTCCCATGCGGCATCCGCACGCGACCACCCCTCCATCGGCACCACCGAGAGTCGCACATTCAATCCAAACGAATCCTGCATCCAGCACGCGCTCTCCGCAGGCGTCATGCCGTAGAGGAGCGGCAATGAACAGGGCGCCACAAAACTCGCGAACTTCGGATCGGGCATCGGGCCGTCCACGATCTGCGGCAACGGGATCGGACGGTCGGTCACCACGACTTCGACGCCCGCCTCGGCGCAGGCCTCCAGCATGTTGCGAAGGGTCGCAAGATAGGTGTAGCAGCGCGTGCCGAGATCCTGAAGGTCGCACACCACGAGATCCACTCCCGTCAACATCTCCGGCGCGGGCTTACGCCGTTCGCCGTAAAGAGAGTAGACGGGGATGTTCCAGTCGGGATGCGGCCGCGTGTAGGTGTGCTCGCCCGCTCCAGCCTGACCGAAAAAGCCGTGCTCGGGGCCGTACAGGGCCACGAGCCGAGTGCCCAGCATACGGTGCAGAAGTTGGGCGGAGGTCGAGCCGTCTGAGGTCAGCGCAGCTTGATGGCTCAGCAGACCGACGCGGCGGCCTTTGAGAAGATCCCGGCGACGCGCATGTAGCACGTCCATACCCGTCATCATTTCGTGTGTGCTCCCTGCCTCAACCGGTGCGACAGCACGGCGAGGCTGGCCGCGAGATCCTCGCGTTTGACGGTGACATCCGCCGGCACAGACAACTGCACCGGCGTGAAATTCCAGATGCCGCGGATACCGCCAGCCATCATCGCGTCGGCCACGACCTGCGCCTGCTCGGCCGGCACAGTGAGAATGCCGAGTGACACATTGAGCTTGCGTACGATCTCGGCGATTTGCGTCGCCGGATGGATCGGTATGCCTGCGATCTTGCC
The DNA here is from genome assembly GCA_964643945.1 of uncultured Lentisphaeraceae bacterium. Lineage (GTDB taxonomy): Bacteria > Verrucomicrobiota > Kiritimatiellia > RFP12 > UBA1067 > JAHFSX01. Next base: position 1,543 of record CAZXVN010000261.1, read on the forward strand.
GCGCTTCTTGGGGTTCGCGTCGAATGCGGCCACGATCTTGAAGCCCTGATGTTGGAAGCCCGGATAGCCCAGCAACGCGGAGCCTAGCCGGCCCGCGCCCGCAAGCACCGCCTCGGTGGCGGCGTTCCAGCCGAGGTAACGTTCAATTGCGGCGATGATCTCTGTCATCGGGAAACCGACTCTGGGTTTGCCGCGCACGCCGGTTTTCGAGAGGTCTTTCCGCACCACGATCGGATCCAGCGTCAACGTTTTCGCGACCACGGCCCCTGATGCGTACACCTCGCCTTGCGACTCCATCTCACGCAGCACACGCAAATACAAGGGGAATCGCTTGATCCTCCTGTCACCAATCTCGACTTTTCGTGCCCCGCTCATATCACCCCAAAACCTTTCAATTTACCGATACTGTTTTTGATAATATCCCATTCGTTTTGCACTATAAAGCACTTTCTCTTTTTACGGGCACCCGGTCCCCGTCTTGGGCCGTGATTTGACATGCGCCCAGTATTTATTTTTGGCATAATTCAACGTTGCTTGCTGTAACAACCGGATATCTCACCATGCATCCCCCTAACCGCCCACCCCCACAGCGACACCGCCCACGCGGCATCGAGATCCTCCACGAGGACCGCGATCTTTTCGTGGTCAACAAAGAACCGGGTGTGCTAACCACGGGCACGCGGAAAGACGAGGCTTTCACGGCAGAGAACGTGCTGAACACGTATGTCCGTAAGGGCTGCGCCTGTTCGCGCAAACATGTCTTTCTGGTGCATCGGCTAGACCGGGAGACTTCAGGCGTGCTCCTGTTCGCCAAAAGCGAAGAGGCGCAGCAGCAACTCAAGGACAACTGGCCTTCCACCGAAAAATTCTATCTTGCCGCCGTGCGAGGCCATCTGAAAGCGAAGTCCGGTGTTTTCTCCAGCTATCTGGCCGAGAACCAAGACCAATTCGTCCACTCGGTGGCAGATCCCACGAAGGGCAAGTTTTCTCAGACCGCCTACACGGTGATCCACGAGACGCCGATGCTAAGCTTTGTGAAAATCAAACTGCTGACCGGCCGCAAGAACCAGATCCGCGTGCAGTTCGCTGAGCACGGACACCCGGTCGTCGGTGACCCCAAATACGGCACACGCGACCCTTTTCGCGAACGTCTCTGCCTGCACGCTAAATCCATCTCCTTCGACCACCCTCACAGCGGCAAGCGGCTCTTTTTCGACACTGCGGTTCCAGAGGTCTTCGGCCGCCTGGCAGGAGGGCTCGACGAGTCCGTCTGGCTGAAGGCACATGTGCTGCCGAATTGAAAGGGGAAGGCCAGCCCTTATGACTCTCCTGAACCTCGACCCCTCCCGTTCGAGGCCCTTTTCAAGCAGCCTCTACTTTGCATCCGCCAGTTCCCGTCGCCTCAGCACCACACATCCCGCACCCGCAAACAACATCGGCAACAGCACCACATTCCACGCCAACGACGCGCCGAGCAAACCGACTTCGATCCGTTCGCCATGTGTCAAGGCGGTTAACGGCTCAGCCTGCAGCGCATGGCTCGACACCCCGTGAACCCCGCGCGACACCCAGATGCCGACCCGGTTTTGCCACAGCGTTGCGTCCTCGTCTGACACCACCTCCACCACCGCATTCCCGACCATCGTCAACACCAACAGAACCGTCGCCACAAACACAGCGACCGGCAATGAGAAACAGGCGCTCAGCATCAACCCGAACGCGGCCAGCAACGCCAGCACGCCCCAGTGCACACACGCCGCACGCACGAGATTCGCCTCAAATGTTCCGCCGGGTGTCAGCAGCACCACGTCCTGCCGAAACCGCACCATCAAGGCCGAAGACTGTTGGGGGTCGCCGATATGCGCGAAGGTCAGCTCGAACTCCCGCAGCCTGTCCCCCCCTGCCCCGTCACGAGCTGACACACGATCCACCCCTGCTGGCGCAAACGCCCGCGTGTCCACCACAAACTCGAGCACGTTCTGAGTGAAGTCGTCGAGCCAGACATCGACCGTCTTTCCAGGGCGTTCACGGCAGCTCAGTCGGCACACGCCCTTGACATGCCCACGTGTGCTGTATTCCGTGTCGAACGTCACGCGGACCGTCACCGGCTCTCCCGCCTGGATCGGACGGGTCAACCGGAACGCCCACCGCACCTGCTCGCCGGGGTTGATGACATCGTACTTCTCCTGCGCCTTCGCCTCCAACGTCCGCAGAACCGCCCGTTCGCTCATGCCTTTCGGCACCCGGTCGTTCTGCCGCATCAGTTCGAACGTCTGCCGCGCCTCCTCGCGCGGCGTTGGCAGAACCGGCTGTGTCACGCGCCGGCTCACCGGGCGGTCCGCATCCTCCCAGCCGCTCCGATGCATGCGCCACACCACCTGCGCATAGACACCCGCATAGACAACCAGAAGCACGGCTGCCTGAAGGGCCAGCAGCGCCAGCCACTTGCCAACCCAAAACTCCACCGCACGTACCGGCTTGACCGCCGACAGGCTCATACGCTCACTGTCGATCTCAGCCGCAAAGAGCGCACACGACGCCCACAGGGTTGCCAGGCACAAAATGCCGAACACGAACCCCAGCGTGTACGTGAGCAGGATCGTCAACTCGCCCGCAGGCGTGCCATCGCCTTTAACCACGCGCGGCAACACCCCCACACAAGCGGCCAGCAACGCCAGCAGCGAAGCGACCGTCTTCGTACGCAACGAAGCGCGCACCGCCAGAATCATCACCCCCACCATGCGATGCACGCTCTCTTTCACGGATCTCAACATGCGCTTCTCTCACCCTCGCCTGTCACACGCGCCGCTTGCAAAAACGGCGCCACCTCGAAGGTGCGCAGAGGCCCGTCCTGCGCCACCACCTGCAAGAAAAACGCCTCCAGACTCATCGCGGGAAAGTCCTGCTGCACCCGGCCACCCACACGCGCCTCAAGTTCGTTCCGCAAGGCCACCGCCGCCTCGTCGCTCAAACCCTCGATCAAAAACCGGACCGCATCCGGCTTGCGCAGCAGGTCGGCGATCTTTCCCTCCGCCCGCAACACCCCGCCGTCAAGAATCGCGACTCGGTCGCACACGTCCTCCACATCCGCCAACAGGTGCGACGTCATCAGCACCGTCACTCCGGTCTTGGCCAACAGCCGCACCAGATCCTTCACCTCGCGGCAGCCGATGGGGTCAAGCCCCGAGGTCGGTTCATCCAGAATCAGCAATTCCGGCGCATTCACCAAGGCCTGCGCCAAACCCACACGCCGCGCCATGCCTTTGGAAAAGCGCCCCACCGCACGGTCCGCCACGCCGGCCAGATCTGCCATCGCCAACAACTCCGCAGTGCGCCGTGCCGCCAGGCCATGAGCCATGCCGAACAGGCTCGCGTAATACATCAGCGTCTCACGCGGCGTGAGGAACGGGTGCAGATGGGAGACCTCCGGCAGATACCCGATTCGCATTTTGACGTGCGTGTCGTCGGGTGCCGCACCCAACACGCGGATCTCGCCCGCCGTAGGATGCAACAACCCCAACAGCAGCTTGATGGCCGTACTCTTGCCCGAACCGTTCGGCCCGAGTAGCCCGAACACCTCGCCCTGACGCACCGACAAGTCCAGCCCTCTGATCGCCTCGACCACCGGCCGCCGCCAGAAATCCTTGAAGGTCTTCTTCAGTCCCCGGGTCTCTATGACCTTTCCAGTTTCCACTTCCCAACTCCTCATCCTTCTTACCCAAGATCCCGCTCCCGGAATGCGAGGCACCCCGCCGTCAGGCAGATCGCACAGCAGGTCGCCGCATACG
>CAZXVN010000262.1:0-3367 GCA_964643945.1 uncultured Lentisphaeraceae bacterium
TCTGAGGGGTCGAGGCGAGAGGACTTGATAGCAAGGAGCGAACAACATGACTGTGATGATACGGATTCTGGCGGCCTTGTCGGTGATGGCATGCGCAACTGCGTCGCATGCGGCGGTCGGGTGTACGCTCAGCAATCCGGCGCGCGACCTCAAGTCGCTTTTTCCTGAAATGACCTCGTACCGCGAGGACGTGAAGGAGCTGCCGAAGTTCCCGCAGGGGCGCGATCTGTATGAGGCGCTCAAAGCGCGCGTCGGCGGCGACCTCGATCCGGTCTATGAGGCATTCGAGACGCCGTATACGCTCTACTCGGTTTTCAAGGGCGAGGAGCGGGTCGGCTACGTCCACGGCGTCAACGTGCCTGGCCGCGGCGGCGTGATCCAGGTCTTTGTTTCGGCCGACCCCGCGACGGCGGCGATCGGCAAACTCTTTTTCCAGCGGCTGGAAAGTCCCGGCGGCACGGCGCTGCGTGCGAAGGAGACGCGCGGGCAGTTCGCCGGACTGTCGCTGGCGGACTTCTACAAGCACGACTATTATGCGGCGGCCGATCCCACGAACACGACCGACAAGATCGCCCAGCTCAAGCCTCCGGCCGCGCTGCCCGAGGCTGCGAAGCCGGACTGGGACGCGACGCTGCGCGGACTCCGCAAGAACCTGATCCTGCTCGACATCTTTGCGTTCGACCGGCGTCACGAGCCGTTTTACACGCGCGCCGAAGAGGCGCGTCAAAAGAAGGAGATCAAGCCATGACGACAACCCGCAGGACCATATTGACTCTGTTCGTTCCGGCCATCATCGGTGTGCTGATGACAGGGTGCGGACGGAAAGCAGAGAACGGAACACATTTTGGCGAACCGTTCACGCAGGCCCCGCTGGTGACGATCGGACAGCTGCTGGAGACGCCGGACGCCTTCTCGCACAAGGCGGTGCGCGTGAAAGGGATGATCGAGCGGCAGTGCCCGATGGCGGGGTGCTGGTTCTTTATCCATGACGGGCAGGGCCGTTCGATCAAGGTTGAACTCGGCGACTATTTACCTAAATTGCCGCAGAACATCGGCAATGATGCGGAGACCGAAGGCGAGTGGATCAAGAAGGGAACCGCGCATGAATTCATCGGCACGCGCGTGACCTTCACGAAAAAGGGAACCTCATGACGTTTACCGCCTTCGCATGGAAGAATTTGACGCGGTGTCCGGTGCGTACGCTCCTGACGGCGAGCGGGGTCGCGCTCGCCGTGGCGGTGGCGGTGAGCCTGGGAGGCTTTAATCTCGGCTATAAGCGCGCCATCGCCGGGAGCATCGAGCAGCTCGGATTTCAGGTGATGGTCATGGCCAAGGGTTGTCCCTACGAGGCGGCCACCATGATGCTCAAGGGCGGCACGGGCCTTCTTTATCTGCCCGAGGACGCGCACCAGAAGATCAAGAACGATCCGGACATCGAGGCGATCACACCGATTTTCATCGGTATCGCCGAGAAACAGGGCTCGTCGATCAGCGACACGCCTTCGGCCAGTTCGTTCACGATCCTGTCGGGCGTGGAGGTCGCGTCGTTCCGCGTGATGAAGCCGTGGCTGACGTTCAAGAAGGGGCAGGGCTATGACGGCGGGCGCTGGTTCGCTCCGGACGCGACCAACGAGGTCGTGATGGGGTTCGAGGCTGCTGAGTACGAGCAGCGCAAGGTGGGAGACGTGTTCTACGCGTCAGTCACGCCGAACGGCAAGGCCGAGCCCGTGATGCAGGCCTTCAAGGTGACCGGCGTGCTGGAGCGGAGCGGCTCGCAGGACGACGGCACGGTGTTTCTGCCGCTGAAGACGGCGCAGAAGGTGTTCGGCCGCGAGGGCCAACTCACCATCATCGGCATCAAGCTGCGCGAGTTCAACGGCATCCGCATGCGCGAGTTCGAAGGCCGCTGGATGAGCATTCCCGAGGTGCAGGTGGTGAGCCTGGAGCAGGTGAAGGGCGCGCTGGTCTCGCTCGTCGGCACGGAGCAGACCATGGTGGCGGCCGTGGCGGTGATCGCCATCATCGTGGCCGTGATCGGCGTGATCAACGCGATCCTGATGAGCGTCTACGAGCGCATCGGCGAGATCGGCATCATGAAGGCGGTCGGTGCCGCCCGCCGCCAGATCTTCAGGCTGATCTGGACCGAGACCCTGCTGATCTGTCTGTTCGGGGCGGTGTCCGGCTGTCTGCTCGCGGTGGTCACTGCGGGGGCGACCGATGCCGCGCTGCGCCATCTGCTGAACATCGGCGTGACGCACGGCCTGGTCCGCATTACCCCGGGGCTCTTGGGGGCTGCGGTTCTGGGCTCTGTCATCCTGGGCATGTTGGCCGGCATCTGGCCTGCGCGCCGGGCAGCCGGCTTGCATCCAGTTGAAGCCATCCGTGCGAACGAGTAAGGGGGACGCATGAGCGGGAACGTGATCATTTCGGGACGCGGCCTCTGCCGCTATTATCAGCGTGGCAGCGAGACGGTGCGCGCTTTGGACGGCGTGGACATGGATGTCCGCGCGGGCGAGGCGGTCTGCATTCTCGGGCCCTCGGGTTCGGGCAAGACCACGCTGATCAACCTGCTCTCGGCTTTGGATGCGCCGACCGCCGGGACGCTGACCATTGACGCGCGGCGCGTAGACGGCCTTCCCGAGCACGCGCTGGTGAATGTCCGGCGCGGCACGCTGGGGTATGTGTTTCAGAAGTTCCATCTGATCCCGACCTTGACAGTCGCCGAGAACGTGGCGTTGCCGCTCCTGTTTCTGGGCAAAAAGCCCGAGCCGGACAGGCTCGCCCGCGTGCTTGAATCGGTGGGGCTCGCTGACCGTTCCAGCCACCTGCCGAAAGAACTTTCGGGCGGGCAGATGCAGCGGGTGGCGATCGGGCGGGCGCTCATCACCCGCCCGCGCGTGCTGATCGCGGACGAGCCTACGGGCAACCTCGACCGTCAGACGGGCGACACGATCTTCGGCCTGTTCCTGAAAGCCGTGCGCGAGGAGGGCGTCGCGCTTGTGCTGACCACGCATAACCTTGCGCTTTCGGCACGTTGCGACCGCATGGTCACTCTTGAAGACGGCCGCGTGAAAGCGGGCGGGTGAAGCCGGATTCGCGCTCAGCACTTCTCAATATGGCAGGGAAACGCCTTACGGCGTCACTACAAACGAGAGAAATCCATCGGAAACCCGTTCGTAGTGTGCCCGTAAGGGCATTCTTTAAACGCCGTTATGCCATATTGAGAATGGTCAAAGGACAAAGTAAATTAGCCTTTGACAGAGTAAACGCGCCTGGGGGCGCGTTTACTCTGTCCGAAAAGGGGCCTGAAGCGGTGCGGAGCGGCTTTTCGGGGCGTCCGGGCCGTGTTTCGGCGGTCGCTGCCTCC
>CAZXVN010000263.1:0-13775 GCA_964643945.1 uncultured Lentisphaeraceae bacterium
AGCTGCCGCCCCAGTCCCCCCCGAGGATCACGGCCGCCGGGATGCTCGAAAAGGCGTAGTGGCTACAGACTTTTCAATAGCCGTCCTTGATTTCCAATGGCTTACGTCAAAATATCACGCGAATAGCGAAAGTCCGGCTAGTGCTGCAAGGCCCCTTCGCGTATACCGGCACCCTCGCTCAGGCGTGGGTCAGCGGAAGGGTCGATCTGAAAAGCGAACAGCGTTTCACCCTCGCCGACGGCAGCGCCGATGAAGACGTGGCGTTTGACGCGCAGATCCTTTCGGGCGCGCTCGTGAAGGCCGGCCCCGGCACGCTGGGCTTGCGGGCCGCAAACCTCTATAAGGGAGGTACAATCATTGAAGGCGGCACCCTGCTCGTCACCAACACCAGCGGCTCCGCCACCGGCCTTGGTTCTGTGCTTGTCAAGGGCAACGCCACGCTGGCGGGCAGCGGCGGTCTTGCGGGCGAAGTGACCGTGGAAGATTACGGCTGGATCGCGCCGGGCCGCACCGGCGCCGGAAGTCTGTCGTGCGCGAAACTGAACCTGAATACAAACGCCTGCCTCCGCTTCGACCTTTCCGACCCAAGCGGCGACAATGACACCCTGGCGATCTCAGGCGACCTGATTCTGGACGGCACCCTGCAGGTCATGCCTGGAGTGCTCTTCGGAACAGGGCGGTATCTGCTGTTGACCTATGGCGGAAGCCTCACGGATCGCGGATTGGCGGTGGCAGGCGTGCCTGCGCAATACGATGTCACGGTCGACACCCGACAGTCCGGCGAGGTCTGGCTCGACGTCGCCCTGACACCCGTCCACTACGTCGCTTCCTCGGGACTGAACCTCGCTCCTTACACCAATTGGCATCATGCGGCGCATACCATTCAGGACGCCTTAGACGTGACACGCCTCGGCGACACGGTCTGGGTCAGCAACGGCGTCTACACGACAGGCGGGAAAGTCTCTATGTTCGGGGGCACGCTGACCAACCGCGTCTGTGTGCCGGAAGGCGTCTCCCTGCGCAGCCTGAACGGCCCGGCGCACACCTTCATCGAAGGCGCGGCCGACCCGGTTCTCACAAACGGCCCGGCCGCGGTCCGCGGCGTATTCCTGGCGTCCGGCGCGCGTCTCGCCGGCTTCACCGTCACGGGCGGACACACCGCCCTGACCGGCCTCTCCCCGTGGGACACCGACGGCGGCGGCGTCCTGGCGTGGCACGGCAGCGTCTCGAACTGCACGGTCACCGGCTGTGGCGCCTGGCGCGGCGGAGGCATCGCGATCCAAGGCCAGCCTGCGGGAGCCGTCGCCCTCCGCCACATGCGCGTCACCGGCAATCAGGCGGCCTCCGATGGCGGCGGCATCTGCATGGACGGCGGCACGCTGGAGGCTGCCGGCTGCCTTGTCGCCGGCAACCACGCGTTCAGCAAGGGCGGGGGCATCCTCGCCAGCGCATCCGCTTCGTTGTACAGCATGACCGTGGCTTCCAACACGGTTGATGCCGGGCCGGGCGGCGGCATACTGGTGACGGGGATGAGCCAGTTGTTTGACAGCATCGTGTATGCGAACCGTGCCTTGGGGGGTGACAATGTCATGCCGCCCAGCCTGTTTTTCGCCACAGCCTGCTGTTCGCTGCCGCTCCTGCCCGGCATCGGCAACACCGATGCCGACCCCGCGTTCCGCTCGCCTGAGACCGGCGACTTCCGATTGCGTTACGGTTCGCCTTGCGCCGACCAAGCGACGGGGCTGGCAAAAGGCTTGCCGGATCTGGACGGGCTGCCGCGACCGGCCGACGGAGACTTTGACGACATCGCCCTCTGCGACATGGGTGCGTTCGAATATTGGCCCTGGCTCAGTGACAGCGACGGCGACACCATGCCCGACGGCTGGGAGCATGTGCGCCGTCTGCGGCCGCTCGATCCTTCCGATGCCACGGAAAACCCGGATGAAGACGCACACGATAACCTCTCCGAGTATATCGCCGATACAGACCCGCACGATGGCGGCAGCATCCTCGGCATCGTCGCCATCTCCAACGCGCCGCCGGTCGACATCTGGTTCACCTCCTCCGCCGCACGTGTCTACACCCTCTGGGCCTGCGACGCCCTGACGGGCGGCGTATGGAACGCGGTCTCCGGCCAGACCCGCATTCCGGGGCGCGGCGGTGTCGACCGTCTCACCGACGACGGCAACGCCACAACGCGCTTTTACCGGCTCACCGTAGATTTGCCCTCGCCGTGACAAAATCCCGCTGGGCGCATGGCATTGCCGATGCGGGTGCTGCTTCATAATCGCAGCCAGGCTCGTAATCATAATCTTCGGTTTAGACGAATAGCGCGTTAGAACTCTCGCGAATCAGGAATTCCCGTTCCACCACCTTGACAGTCTCTGCCGGTTCCGAGTATTGTACGTTCGTATTATGAATGTTGACAAGGAGATGGCCTGTTGACGGTTCAGTCGCAGAATATCATGTTGGGCTGATTTGCGGGAGCGCATGAAACCAAAGGAAATGATTGTAAACGATCGGATGCAACGGGGATATCGCTACCTGTTGACCAGCCCCGCCGGTCGTTGTTTTCACCCGGAGTTTTCTCCCGATCTTACGCCAAAGCAGATGCTGGCTCTGGGTGTCTTTGGCGGAAAGTACATGACCGATTGTCGCGAGGAGTTCCCTGCCTCTTGGTTCACGGGGGCCAAGCTTTCGCCCGTGCATGCGGATCCCGCAATGAACTGCTTCAGGGTAGCCGCATCAAAGCCCCTTTCGTATTGGGTTCAAAAGGGGTGGATTCGCCCCCAGGACCCCAGGGGATGGTTTCAGTGGTACTGCCGGTACTATCTGGGCAGGCGGTCAGAAGATGACGAGCGCCAGATTAAGAGGTGGAAGGCCATGCAGCGTCACGTTGCCCAACTCAGAAAGCACTGCCGCACGAGCGACCTGATGTGCAGGCCCGTCCAGAGACAGGCTCTCCTGCATTGGGCCTATGACAGCAGGACACTATGATCGCAGATGATGACACTTTCATAAAAAAGCGATCGGGGGTACGCAGATGAAAGCAGCCATCTGGATCCTTGCCGGCATTATGGCCGGAACCTGGGTTGCGCAGGCGGGAACCGTGAAGAAAATCTATGTCGCGCCGGACGGAAGGGACACCGCGTCCGGCTCGTGGTGGCGGCCGTTCGCCACCTTTGAACGCGCCCAAGAGGCGGTCAAGGCGTTTAAGGAACCCCAGGCTGCCGCGCAGACCGACCGCATCGAGGTGCTCTTCAAAGGCGGCACCTATACGCTCGAACGGCCGATCCTGCTCCAGCCCGCGCACGGCGGCACCGCCGCGTGTCCTGTCACTTACGGCGCCTGCAGCGGCGAAGTTCCCGTCTTCACCGGCGGGCGGGCGATCACGGGATGGTCCGTCGGCACAACGGGGGTATGGACCGTGACGCTCCCCGAAGTGAAAGCGGGCCAGTGGGATTTTGCTCAGCTCTTCGTCAACGGGATCCGCCGCTTCCGCCCGAGCCTGCCGAAGCAAGGGTACTTCATCACCGCCGGGGATTTCGAGAAGAACGACAACGGCATCAACGGCTTCCTTTTCAAGGACGCCGATCTCAATCCTGACTGGGCCAACCTTTCGGATATCGAGTTTCATGTGCTGCATATCTGGTCGGCCTCGCGCATGCGGGCCGCCGCCATCGACCCCGTAATGAAAGCGGTAAAGTTTCCAAGAATCCGCCCTTTTAATATCTATTGGTCAGATTTCAAGGACCGCCGTTACTGGGCCGAAAACGTGAAAGAGGCTTTTGGTTCACCGGGTGAGTGGTATCTCGACAAGCCCACCGGCACGCTCACCTACACACCGCTGCCCGGCGAGACACCCGACAACACACTTGTCGAAGCGCCCCGCCTTTCTCAGCTGCTCATCCTTCAGGGCTTCGAGAACCAACCGCTCGTCAACACCGCGCTCGAAGGACTGGTCTTCAAGCAGTCGCAGTGGGTCACCCCGCCGGAAGGCAACTTCACCCCGCAGGGCGAGATGAACATCCCCGCCGCCGTCGAGTTCATCTGCACGCGCGGCATCGAAATCCGCCGCTGCGCCTTCATCCAGCTCGGCGGCTACGCCCTGGCCTTCGGCCCGGGCGCGCACTCCAACACCGTGGACCATTGCCTGATGACCGACCTCGGCGCGGGCGGCGTCAAGATCGGCCCGCCCTTTGTCGGCTATCGCCTGGCCGAGTCTCCTAAAAACGTGCTCACGTCCGACGCTCCCGACGGTCTCGCCAAGACCACCTCCGCCATCGCAATCAGCAACTGCCGCATCGTGGGCGGCGGGCGCATCCACCCGGCCGCACACGGCGTCTGGATCGGCCACTCCTCGTTCAACCGCATCCTGAACAATGAGATCAGCGACCTCTACTACACGGCCGTCTCGGTCGGCTGGGTCTGGGGCTACGCCGAGCCCTCGCGCGCCCACCACAACGAGGTCGCTTTCAACCATATGCACCACATCGGACAAGGCGTGCTCTCCGACATGGGCGGCGTCTACACCCTCGGTCTCTCGCCCGGCACCACGGTCCACGGCAACCGCATCCACGACATCCACGCCTGCGACTACGGCGGCTGGGGCCTCTACACCGACGAGGGCTCCACCGGCATCCGCTTGTACAACAACCTCGTCTACCGCGTCAAGACCGGCGGCTTCCACCAGCACTACGGGGCCGACAACCTCATCGAGAACAACATCTTCGCGAACTCGCAGAAAGACCAGCTCCAGCGTACGCGCGACGAAGAGCACCTTTCCTTCACCTTCCGCCACAACATCGTCTACTGGGACAACGACGGCACGCTCTTCGGCAACAACTGGAAGGGCGGCGTACGCGGCCTCAAGGACGGCAAGCCGACCCAGCACTACGAACTCGGGCCGAACCTCTACTGGCACGCCTCGGGCAAGCAGACTGTCTTCCCCGGAAACAAGACGCTGGAGCAGTGGCAGGCCGAGACCGGCCAAGACGCGGGCTCGCTCGTGGCCGACCCTCTTTTCGAAAACGCCGCCGAAGGAAACTTCCGCCTCAAGCCGAATTCCCCGGCGGCCAAGATCGGCTTCAAGCCGTTCGACGCGTATACAGCCGCCGGTCCGCGCGATCCCGGCCGATTGCCCTCGCTCGCGGTCCTTCCTGTCCCCACGATGTACGAAATCAACCCGCCCGGCAAATAGCCGCGCCCGAGACCACCGGTTTTCAGGCCTGCCGAAAACAGGCACGAGGAACTGTGTTCAGCGACACCGTGGCGCCATGCGGCAGCGTTTTGCACTTGGCTTCACCCGTGTATGCGGAGGTGCACGGGGCCCGTTGCCGATCACGCTCTCATCCATTGTCCTGTTCTCACTTTTCCGTTGTCAAGCGTCAGGCAATGAGGCATAGTTTGAAAACGAGATATGCAACACACTCCACACCCCGGCAGTTTTCATCTGAAATGGGCGGGTGACCTTTTTGAGGTCACGTTGAGCCTTGACGCGCCGCGCGCAGGACGTGCCGTGTTCCGCACCAACGTGGGGCTGGCCCACATCCGCCGCCAAGAGATCATCGCCTGCACCGAATCCGGCGAACCGGTCTTGGCGCGCGACTGGCACGACGTGCCGATGCGCGAGACCCTGCCAGGCGTTTTCTCCGTACACCTTCCGCTCACGCAGGTAGGCCTTTTCGCTGGCAAAGCCTGCTTCTTCGCCCATCGTTCGAATGTTCCCGAGTGGCCGGAAGGCGACAACCTGCGCATGAAAGTCGAGCCGGCCCACACGGCCTGCGCGAACACCCTGTATTCGGCCTTTGTGCGTCAGTTCGGTCACGCGCTGCAGCACAACCCGCGGACCGACGCGATCCGCGATAAAGAACGCGAGCTGGATCAACTGGGCTACACGGTGATCCCCCCATCAGGCACGTTCCGCAACCTCATCGGCCGCTTGGATCACATCATGGGGGCGCTCGGCTTCCGCATCGTGCAGCTCCTGCCCGTCCATCCCGCGCCTGCCACCTATGCGCGCATGGGCCGTTATGGCTCCGCCTTTGCGGCGCTCGATTTTCTTTCGGTTGATCCCGCACTGGCGGAGTTCGACACGCGTGCCACACCGCTGGACCAGTTCCGCGAACTGGTCACGGCGGTCCACAGCCGCGCCGGGTATCTCTTCATGGACCTGCCCGCCAACCACACCGGGTGGGCGGCCACGCTTCAGACGCACCATCCCGACTGGTACCGCCGCACGCCTGAGGGCGCGTTCATCTCGCCCGGCGCATGGGGCGTGACCTGGGCGGATTTGGTGGAGTTGGACTACCGCGACCCGCATCTGCGCGCCTACATGGCCGAGGTCTTCCTCTTCTGGTGCCGCCAAGGCGTGAACGGGTTTCGCTGCGACGCGGGCTACATGATCCCAAGCGAGACCTGGACCTACATCGTGGCCCGCGTGCGCGAAGAGTATCCCGATACGGTGTTTTTGTTGGAAGGCCTCGGCGGCAAAGTTGAAGTCACCGAGTCGCTGCTCACCGAGTCCAATCTCGACTGGGCCTACTCTGAGCTTTTCCAGACTGAGGACCGCGGCGCGATGGAGTGGTACCTGCCGCGCGCGATTCTGTTGGCCGAACGCTGCGGCCCGCTGATCCACTTCGCAGAGACCCACGACAACAACCGCCTCGCTGCCCGCGGCGAGACTTATTCCCGCATGCGGGTGGCGCTCTGCGCCGTGCTGTCGCACCAAGGCGCCTTCGGCATCGCCAACGGCGTGGAGTGGTTCGCCACCGAGAAGATTGAGGTCCACGGCGCTTCGGGCCTGAATTGGGACGCTCCTCGCAATCAGGTGGGCGAGATCGCCCGGTTGAATACGCTGTTGGCGAATCACCCGGCGTTCGGACCGGACACCCGACTGCGCTTGCTCCATCACGGTGAAGGCGCGGTCATCGCGGTGTTGCGCGAAGCACCGGGCGGCAAGAGTCTGCTGGTGCTGGTTAATTTGGATTGCTCGCACGGCCAGACGGTGCGCTGGGACGCGCAGGCGTTCCGCGGCCCCATAGCGTGGGATCTGTTGTCGGGCGAGACTTTTGCACTCATCCCCGGCGGCGAATTGCATCTGCGCCCCGGCCGCGTCTGCTGCCTCACGCGTGACGCGGACGACCTCGCGCACGGCGAGCAGGCGCCATTCGCAGGAGGACGCGAACCCGCCGCCCTCGCGCAGCGGCGCCGGAACCTGATGGCGATGCGCGTGCGCTTGGAACATGCGACCGGCGACAGGGCCTCGCGCCTTGCCTTCGAAGGTGATCCCGACGTGCTGGGCGCGGCCATGGTGGCTGATCCTGACCGCTTCTGCACAAGTGAGAGCGACGGACTGCCCGCACGCGTCGTGTGGACGTGGCCAACCGACACGCGCCGTCAGGTGATGGTGCCCGAAGGGCAGGTTCTGCTGATACGGGCGGAGCATCCGTTTGACGCGGCGATCACTGCGGGTGAACGCTCGCTCGCCGCCGAGACTGCAGTGCTGTTCGATGACGGCCACTGGGGCATCTTCCTGCCTGTCGCCCCCTATGCTCCGACGTTGGACGGTACTCGCGCTGAACACCGCTCACTGGCTACCACCGTCTACTCGCCACAGGGTATCCGCCGCGACGTTTCGACGTTGCTGGTGTTGCCGCCCGCGCACGCGGCACGCGTCTCCACGCGCTGGAGCGGCGTGCAGGTACGTGCCGACCCGACGCTGCTGGCGGTGCTTTCGAACGGCGCAGGCGCGATGTCTCAGGTGCGTGCCGCATGGGGGGAGGTCCGCAGCCAGTACGATTGCCTGCTGGCCGCCAACCCGGATGCGCGCGTTCCGATCAACAAGACCGTTTTCTGGACACGCTGCCGCACCTGGCTACGTTATCGCGGCTATTCACAAGAGATCACCCAGGCCTGTCTTGCGCAGTTCGAGGCCGACCCCGGCGGGCGCTTTGCCGAGTGGTCGTTTCATGTGCCTTGCGGCATGGGACGTTGGGTGCCTCTTGTTTTCCGTCTCGAGATGGCAGATGGGGTCAACCGCGTGCGGTTGACCCTCGCGCGCCACAACAAGCAAGGCGGTTTGGATCCACACGACGCCGTGACCGTGATCGTCCGGCCCGACATTGAATGGCGGAGCTTCCACCACAAAACCAAAGCTTTTCTCGGACCAGAAGCGGCATGGCCCGCGGCTCTTCAGTCAACCGCCAACGGCTTTACCTTCACGCCGGCGCCCGGCGAGACCTGCGGGATCGAGACGGATCGCGGCGTTTACCACCACGATCCCTCTTGGACGTACATGATCGATCACGCCGAAGAAGCCGGGCGCGGACTGGAGGCTACGAGCGATCTCTTCAGTCCCGGATGGTTCGAGCTGCCCTTGGAAAGCACGCAACAAGCGGTGCTGACTGCGGCACGACAGGACACGTGGGGGCAAGAAGTTGGGAATGGGGAGCGGGAAAAGGGAAACTCGGAAAAGCAAGGCGGGGAGCGGTCAGCCGCGCGGCTGACGCTGCCAGAAGCGCTGTCGCAGGCCTTGTCGCTCTATGTGGTGCGCCGCGACGCGTTGCGCACCGTCATCGCAGGTTATCCTTGGTTCTTGGATTGGGGACGCGACACGCTGGTCGTGCTGCGCGGCCTGATCGCCGACGGACGGACCCGCGAGTCGCTGGCGATTCTCAAGGAATTCGGGCGTTTCGAGCGGCAGGGCACTCTGCCCAACATGTTCTGCGGAAACGACGACGCCAACCGCGACACCTCGGACGCGCCGCTTTGGTTCTGCGTGGCGGCGGGCGACCTGATGGCGGCGACCAGCGATCACGCTGTGCTCGGCGCGGCCTGTGGTGCCCGGACGTTAAAAGACGTGCTGGTGTCGATCGTCACGCACTATCGCGAGGGCACGCCCAACGGCATCCGCATGGATCCGGAAAGCGGACTCATCTATAGCCCGCCGCACTTCACCTGGATGGACACCCAGTATCCCGCCGCGACACCGCGCGAAGGATATCCCGTGGAAATTCAGGCGTTGTGGATCGCCAGCCTGCGGCTTGTCGCGCGTAAGATCGACGCCTCGTGGGGTGTGTTGGCCGACCGGGCGTCCGACTCGCTTACGCGCTTATTCATCGTCAAAGAAGGCTGGCTGGCTGACTGCCTGCGTGCGGCACCCGGCGTGCCGGCTGAGACAGCCATGCAAGAGGACGCCGTGCGTCCGAACCAGCTGTTAGCGGTCACGCTCGGCGCACTGCGTGATCGGGCACTGGAAGCCTCGATTGTGCGTGCTTGCGAATGCCTGCTGGTGCCGGGCGCGATCCGCAGCCTGGCGGATCGGTCGGTGCGGGCGGATCTGGCCGTCTGGCGTGAAGGCGTGTTGCTGAACGATCCGCACCATCCGTATCAAGGGCACTATCTGGGCGATGAAGACACGCAGCGCAAGCCCGCCTACCACAACGGTACGGCGTGGACGTGGCAGTTTCCGCTCTATGTCGAAGCGCTCATCAAAATTTACGGCAAATCCGCCCGCAAAACAGGCCTTTCGCTGCTGGGCTCGTCGGTGGAGCACCTCAACCACGGCAGCGCCTGCCATCTGCCGGAAATCTGTGACGGTGACGCACCCCATACCGCGCGCGGTTGCGGCGCGCAAGCGTGGGGCGTATCGGAACTGCTGCGCGTATGGAAGATGGCAGAAGGTGGCGCGGACGCTCCGGGCACGCGGCTTCGCCGCATCCGGAGGCCGCGGTCTGCCCAGGACGGATTGCAACCATGAAAGCGCTCATTCAGAGGGTTTTGGAAGCCTCGGTCGAGGTAAAGGGTGAACGCATCGCGGAGATCGGGCGGGGGTTCCTGATTCTGCTCGGCATCACCCATGGCGATACGTGTGCGGATGTCGATAAGCTGGCGCGCAAGATCCCCGCCTTACGGATTTTTGAGGACGAGAACGGCCTGATGAACAAATCGGTCCTGGACATCGGCGGCTCGGTGATTGTGGTCTCGCAATTCACGCTCTACGCCGACACCCGGAAGGGCAATCGTCCGAGTTTCGCGGGCGCCTCGCGTCCCGAACACGCCGGACCGCTCTACAACGACCTCGTGCGGCAGCTCCGCCTGACGCTCGGGCCGGGCCGCGTCGGCACGGGGATCTTTGGCGCAGAGATGAAGGTCCGCCTGCTCAACGACGGCCCGGTGACAATCGAACTGCAGACCGACATTTAGCCTTTCGCGCCGCCGTGACAACCTGCCGTCTTTCATGGTATAGTCTTTCTTTTGCCATGAATAAGAAACCCACACAGTTCGATTTTTGGTTCGCCGTCAACAATACGGAGATCGTGATGCCGCCCAAACGGCATCTCGAAACCTTTGGCAACACGATCATCAATTACCACATGGTGAGCGAGTTGATGGATTCCGTCGGAAAGGTGCGCGTACGCGAGGGGCGCATGCAGGCGTTGCGGCCCCAGATCATCACGCCGACCCACTACTCGAACATGATGCTCGAAGGGTTCGGTGAGCAAGCCCAGCAATACCTCGAGTGGCTGAAAGAGCATGAAGACACGGTTCGCATCCTGCGTTACGGCTACACGCTTAAGCAAGAAGCGTTCAGCGAACAGGTGCTCACCGACACGGCGGAAGCGGTGCTGGCGCGTGTTAAAGACGAGGTGACGACTAAAAAAGATCCGTTTGCCGCCGTCATTAAGGGCGTGGATGACCCATGGGACGTCTGCTTAGTCAGCCTGTTTTGGACGGTGATTCAGAACTCGGCTCAGGCCAATATCCGCGAGTTGCACGAACGCCACATGTTCGAAAAGCAAAACGGCTTGCCCGCTGGTTTGCGTGAAGAGATCGAAAAGGGATTTCAGGCCGCCGCCAGAGACGCGAGCCTGATCAAGCCGCTCGGCAAGCTGCTGCAGGACAAGGGCCTGTTCGAACATTACCAAGACCGCTTTTTCAACCTCGTTCAAGGCCGCGGATAAGAAATGACGATCACTGAAAAAATCCTGGCCCGCGAGTCAGGCGCAAAACAGATCTCTCCTGGCGACAACATCTGGGTCAACGCCGGCATCCTGCTGACGCATGACATCTGCGGTCCGGGGACCATTGGTATTTTTCAGCGCGAGTTTGGCAAGGACGCCAAGGTTTTTGATCCCGAGAAGATTGTCATCCTGCCGGACCACTACATTTACACAGCAGACGAGAAGGCCCGCCGTAACGTGGATATCCTGCGCGCCTTCGTCCACGAGCAGCAACTGCCCTACTTCTATGATCCGGGTACCGCGAGCTATTGCGGCGTCTGCCACGTGGCCCTGCCTGAACTCGGCCATGTTCGCCCCGGCGAGACGATCTTCGGCACGGACTCCCACACCTGTACGCACGGCGCGCTGGGCGCGTTCGCGTCCGGCATCGGCAACACCGATGCGGGTTTCATCATGGGCACCGGCAAACTGCTGGTCAAGGTGCCGCCCTCGATCCGTTTCGTGATGGACGGCGAGATGCCCTCCTACCTCTCCGCCAAGGATTTGATTCTTCATATCATCGGCGACAGCGGCGTAGACGGCGCGACCTACTGCGCCATGGAATTCACCGGTCCCGCCATAGAGGCCCTGAGCATCGAGGAGCGTTGCACGATCTGTAATATGGCGGTCGAGGCCGGCGCCAAGAACGGCATCATCGCCCCCGACCTGAAGACGCTCGCTTACGTCAAGGCCCGCACTCGGAAGCCGTTCGAGCCGTTGTACAGCGACCCGGACGCCCAGCTTGCGGCCGAGCACCATTACGACGTCTCCACGCTCGAGCCGGTCGTGGCCAAACCGCACCTGCCCGACAACAAAGCGCTGGCGCGCGCCTGCCGCGACGTCAAGATCGATCAGGTGTACATCGGATCCTGCACCGGCGGCAAGCTGGAAGACTTCGTCATGGCGGCAAAAATCATGAAAGGTCGCACCGTTGCCGTCCGCACGCTCCTCGTGCCTGCCACGCGGCAGGTCGAGCAAGGGCTCATCGACACCCAGATCGGCGGCCAGAGTTTGCGGGCGATCTTCGAAGCTGCGGGCGTTGAGCCCATCGCGCCACCCTCTTGCGCGGCCTGTCTGGGCGGCCCGGCCGACACCTTCGGGCGCACCCACGGCCACGAGGTGGTGGTCAGCACGACCAACCGCAACTTCATCGGCCGGATGGGTTCGAAGGACTCGCAAATCTACCTCGCCTCGCCCTACACGGTGGCGGCCTCGGCCCTCGCGGGCCACATCGCCGACCCACGCGACGTGTTGTAGGGGCAGGCCGCCGTGCCTGCCTCTTGAAAAAGGAAGTGCCCCATGCCCAAAGCGACCCTTATCCGCGGACCGGTCTATGTGCTCGAAGACAACATCGACACCGATCTGCTCATCCCCGCTTGTTACCTGAACCTCGTGCCGACGATCCCGGAAGAGTACCGCAAGCTCGGTTCATACGCGCTGGCTGGATTGCCCGAAACCTTCCCGAAATTCGCCTCCAACCCTGACGGCACGACCCCCTATCCGATTATCATCGGCGGGCGCAACTTCGGCTGCGGTTCCTCGCGCGAGCACGCGCCGATCGCGTTGGGTGCGGCCGGGGTCCAGGCGGTTGTCGCCGAGAGCTACGCGCGGATTTTTTTCCGCAACTCGGTGGCCACGGGCGAGGTCTTCCCGCTCGAATCGGAGAAGCGCCTGTGCGGCGCGTTCAAGACCGGCGACGGGGCCGAAGTCAACATTGAGAAGAACACCCTTACCCGTCTTTCGGACAACACCGTCTTTGCACTCAAACCGGTCGGCGCCGTCGCGCCGGTCATCGCCGCAGGCGGCATGTTCGCCTATGCCCGCACAATCGGCATGATCAAGAAATGACGGAGACCCACCCATGAGCACACGGAGTTCGCGCGTCATCGCCATCGCCAATCAGAAGGGCGGCGTCGGCAAAACGACCACGGTGGTCAACCTCGCCGCCGCGCTGTCTGAAGTGAAAAAGACCGTGCTGGTCATCGACCTCGACCCGCAGGCCAACGCCACGAGCGGCCTCGGCCTGCAGCGCCAGCCCGGCGTCAGCCTCTATTCGGTGATTACCGGCACTGCCGACGTCGCAGACATCATCCAGCCCACGCCGTTCGCGGGCATCAACATCATTCCCTCCGAGCTCGACCTCGCAGGTGCGGAGATCGAAATCGCCCGCCAGGAAAATCACCTCACGGTCGTGCGCAACGTGCTTGACCGCGTGCTCACCGCAGGCGTCTTCGACTACGTGCTCATGGACTGCCCGCCTTCGCTCGGCATCCTCATGACCTCCGCACTCGCGGCGTCCGACGGCATCGTGGTCGCCATGCAGTGCGAGTACTATGCCATGGAGGGGCTCAGCGTGATCACCTCGCTCATTAACCAGCTTCGCGACAACGGTGTGAATCCCGACCTCCAGCTGGAGGGCATCCTGATGACCATGTTCGACGGGCGCACCCGTCTCGCAGCGGACGTGGTGTCGGAGGTGCGTTCCCACTTCGGCGAGGCGGTCTACGAGACCGTCATCCCGAGAAACGTGCGTATCAGCGAGGCGCCGAGCTTCGGCCAGCCCGTTATCTTTTACGATCCTTCCAGCAAGGGCGCAGAGGCCTACCGCGCCTTCGCCGCCGAATTCGCGCGCCGCACCCCCGCCGCCGTGCATGCGTGAAGATGCTGTGGAAGGAGTACGAAGACGGGGAGTTCTAACAAAGCTCCCGCCCTTGAACAGCGCCAACGCCCTGTCGGCAACCTTCATCATGCGAGATCGGAAGAGCGTCGTGT
>CAZXVN010000264.1:0-7195 GCA_964643945.1 uncultured Lentisphaeraceae bacterium
GCGGGCAGGTGACCATCGCCTTCATTCAGGGCGTCTTCTTCGGCCTGGGCTTCTGGCTTGTGGGGCTCCCCTACGGCATGCTCATCGGCCTCACGCTGGGCTGCTTCAACCTGGTGCCCTACCTCGGCAACATCATCGGCCTCACGGTGACCCTGCCCATGGCCTTCTTCGGCGAGGGCGGCAGCGGCCTGCACCTCGGGCTGGTGCTGGGCGTCTTCTGCGTGGTCCAGTTCGTCGACGGCTACTTCATCACCCCGCGCATCCAGGGCAAGCGGACCGGCCTCAGCGACGTGGCCATCATCTTCTCGCTGCTCTTCTGGGGCGTGGTCTTCAAGGGCCTCCTCGGCGTGCTCCTCGCCATCCCCTTGAGCGCCTTCATCGTGGTTTTTTGGCGCCTGCTCAAAAACAAATATATCAAAGAGCTGATCTAGCTATCGAGAGTCACACTCTTTTTCGGCAACAGCCACCGCGAACTCATCGGGTGCCCTCTCATTTCTTCAAGCGCATCCACGAAGCCAGTTTGACATTCCTCGCCTCGGACATCTGAATTTCGTCCGGCGTGGTGGGCTTGGCCGCTTTTTCAAGCGTCTCAATGCGCATCAGCAAAGCCTGTTGGCTACCTTGAAACTGCTCGCGTTCCGCATCGCGATTTTTGCGCTCGTCCGCCAGCTCCTGTTCGCGCCTGCGTAACAGATCAGACAGCTCCTGCATGCGGCGCCCCTTCTTGTCGCCTTCGATCGCCTGCCCCTGCAACTTAGACGCTTCGGCCTCAAACACCCGCAACTTGCGCTGCATGTCGCGTTCACGCTCCTCAGCCTGCCGCAATTCGCGTTGCTGGACGATCCGTAAGTTGTCCAACTCCGTCCGTAGCCGGGCGGCGTTCGGATCGGAAGGCTGTTCGCGTACCGCCCGTCGCGTCATCTCACCCGGACTGCTCCCGAGAAGTTGGATCAGCGTCTGCCTGCGCTTCACCAGCGCCTGCTGACGCTGCATGCTCCACGCTTTCAACTGTTCACCATGCACACGCTCGCTATCCAAGGTTTTCGAGAGTTCATCGACCTCGTCCTTCACCAACTCATATACCGCTGCTTGATCCGCAAAAAACCGCGCCGTCTCATCGGGCGTTTGCACGCACGCTTTTTCCAGCGCGGCAATCTTCTCGATGTAGCCGTTATCACGCGTGTTGGCATCGACCAGCAGCTCCGCCAACGTCGCCTCGCTTTCGCGGACCTTCCCTTCTGAAAGGCGGGTGGCGGCATCGGCCTGCCCGACACGCCGCTCACACGCCTCCCAACGCTCGTGTGCCGCCACAAGTTCCGCTTCGCGCGACGCCACAATCTCTGCCGTTTCCTCTGCCCGCCGCTCGTGGAATTGCAGCGCCTGCTCCAATTCGAAAACCCGCTTGGCCAACGTCGCGTTCTCGCTGACGAGCGACGCACGATCATTCTCGCTGGCGACGCGGGCCTCGGCCAACGCCTGCCCGGCTAACGTCAATTTATCCTTAAGCCCCTTGATCTCGCGCTTCAGCGAAGCCGCCTGCTCAGCTCCCTCGCTCCGAGCCTGCTCCACCTGCTGCTCCGCCTCCGTTTTGTCAACCTGCTCAGGTCGGGCCGCAGCGGCCTCGTCCACCATCAGAAGCCGATTGTTGGCCTCTTCGAGTTGTTGCTCCAGTTTTTTGGTCTGCTGGCGCAGAAGCTCCTGCTTGCGCTCATGCGCACGCGTGTCTTTCTCGACGTTGCGTAAAATAATGGCGCGCTGCGTCTCCACCTCTTTGACGAGCGACGCAAGCACGTCGCGCTCATGCTGCACCGTCTCGAGCGCATCCGCATTCGCCAACTTCGCCAGCCGCTCGCGCTGACTGGAAACCATCGACTCCAGCTCGCGGATCCGCACGCGCAGAACCTCTTCAGGAACCGGGTCATGCGCGGTTTTATCCGCCTGTTTCGCCTCACCTTCCGAGGCGGCCTCCTGTTCCACATCGTCGGCAGAGACCAGCTGCGCGCCTGCCGGCACCTTGCCGCTTTTGATCAACGCCTCGGCCGCCAGCCGATTCAAAGGCCCGCGCATTTCGCCGTCGCCGCCATCCACAAACCAGCGCATGCCAAGTAAATCGACTGAGACAGACTGCAGCCATTTCTTGCGATCGGTCGAGACCTCATGCCCCGGCAAAATGCGTCCCTGTTCAGCCCAGACAATCAAACCCTGCGTCGAGACTGGGCCAAAGACCGTTTCGCCGCCAATTCTCAGAAACCATTGGCGCGTGTCCTCTTTTTCGTTTTGAGTATCAGACATGACAGTTTTTAGGTTACAGGTTTCAGGTGATGGATTCAAGGTTACACGTTCACAATCACTCGCACGTGCGTCGTCAACGCGGCCCTGGGGCTTCCCTCACTTCTTTTTCTTGAAAAACGGCGACCCCTGCGCGCCGAGGCGCTCCAGCTCGCACCGCGCCTGCCGCTCAAGATCAGCCATGGAAAGCCCAGGCTTGGCTCGGCCCGCATGGTTGATCACCGGCGGCTTCTCCGTGGAATTCGGACGCTCAGGCGGCAACACCTCGGCCTCTTCCACCGGTCTCTCGCCGCGCTTCGGACGCTCGGGCGGACGCGCCACGGGCTCCAACGGCTCCGCCTCCAACGGCTCCTCCCTGTCCTCTGGCTCGGGTTGCGCGCCCAACACGGCCTCAGCCTGATGAAACAGGGTGCGCAACCCTTCGGCCTGTTGCCGCGCCTGTGCCAGCTCGCCCCGCAGCTCCGTTAACCGGGTGGCCATCGTTACCTGTTCCTGACGCGCCTGTGTGCTCTGTCGTTCCAACTCGCCCATCTTTTCCGACATCTGCTGCTGTGTCACGCGCGCCTGTTCGGCCTGTGCGGCGATCTGCTGCCGCGCCGCATTCGCCTGCGCTTCGGAATCCGCCGCCTGTTGCCGCACCTTTTCCATTTCGGCCGCTGCAACGGACGCCTGTTGCTTGGATAATTCGGCCTCTGCCGCTGCCTGACGGCGCATCTGGACAAGCTCCGCCGCATGGACCTCAGCCTGCTGTTTGGCCAGCGCCATCTGCGCCTTCAATTGCTGCCGCAGGTGATCGACCTGCGGATCGGCCGGCCCGTGGACCGGCTGAGCGTCCAACGCGTGCCGCTTAAAAAAAGAAACGTGAGCCGTAATCGAATCGCCCTTGACGAGTTCCTCCATGGCGGCTTTGTGGATCGGCCCGTAAAAGGTGCCGGGCGTGACTTCCGCGACCCAATCCATCGCGAGCCCGCTCTGCGCAGTCACAAGCTTCCAATCGGTGCCGTTCTCAGAAACCTCATTCGTAGGCGCAAGCCGCCCGTCGCACGCCCAGCTATTGAGCGTCTCAAAGTCGACCGGACCGAACGTTTTGCCCTGTTCGTTCCGGACCAGCCACCTCTTTGTTTTCGCGTGGTCATCGCGATTCCGCATTGCCATTGCCATCATCCCTTGTTCCTACTCGACATTCTGAACCTGTTCGCGGGCCGCTTCCAGCCCCGCCTTGAACTCGATCACCCGCCGCGAGATCTCCGCATCATTGGCCTTTGCCCCCGTGGTGTTGATCTCACGGAACAGCTCCTGACAGAGAAAATCCAGCGTCCGTCCGCAAGCCCCGCCCACGTCCAAAACCTTGTCCACTTGCGCGAAATGGCTCGCCAACCGCGTCAGTTCCTCGCTCACATCGCACCGGTCCGCGAACACCGCCACCTCGCGCGCCACCAACGCGGGGTCGGCCACACACCCCGGCCCCAACAGCTCCGCCAGCCGCTTCTCCAGCACCGCCTTGTAGGACGCAGGCACCGCCGGGGCGAGCATGACAATCTCTTCGCTAAGCCCTTTGAGCGTCGCGAACCGCGTGCGAAAATCCTGCTCCAACGCCTGACCCTCGCGCCGCCGCATAACGTCCAGGCTCTCCAACGCCGCCTGCGCCGCACGCTCGATCAGCGGCCACAGCTCCAGCGGGTCGTCGGGCATCACCTTCGGGCGCAACACGTCGGGCAGACGCAGCAAGGCGGACGCCGTCAGATCATCCGCCAGCCCCAGCTTCGCCGCCGCCAACCGCAGCGCGCCGACCTGCTTCGCGATTGTTTCCAGATCAAGCCCGCCCGCACTGCCGGCATCCGGATTCACGGCTGTCACCGCGACCAGCCCCTTGACATATCCTCGCGACACGCGGATGTGGACCAGCGCCTGCAGTTTGGCCTCCAAACCCGCCAGCTCGCGCGGCATTGAAAACGTACAGTCAAACTGTTTGCGGTTGACCGTGCTCAGTTCCACCACCACCTTCACCGCACCCGCGCACGCCTCACCTCGTCCGAATCCCGTCATGCTGACAACCGACATGCCACACACCCTTTCACGAACATCAAGATGACTTCCGCTCGATCATCTGAAACACCGTTCCCAGCCGCGCAGACAACGACGTCGCACTGAGCGCGGTTTGACTTTCCGCGAAGGCCGCGCAGTCCCCAGCCGTCCCGTGCGCCCAAACCGCCGTGGTTGCGGCCTGCACCGCTTCAAGACCCTGTGCCCACAACGCGCCCACCATCCCGGCCAACACATCCCCCATGCCCCCGGCCGCCATGCCCGGATTGCCCGTCAGGTTCAGCCACGGCACACCGTCCGGCCCGCAAACCAGCGTGCCGGCGCCCTTGAGAATCACGACCGCCTGATACTGATCCGCCAGCTGGCGCACCGCCGCCAGCCGGTCACCCTGAATCTCCTGTACCGACAGGCCCAAAAGCCGCGCCGCCTCGCCGGGGTGCGGGGTCAGCACCAGCCGCTGCCCCGCCTGGGGGTGCCAGCCGTCCGCACGTAATCCGGCCAACAGGTTGAGCCCGTCCGCATCCAGCACGAGCCGCCCGGTGTAGGTCGCAAGCAGATGCGCGATCACCCCGCGTGCACGTTCGGACTGCGTCAGGCCCGGGCCCGCCACAATCGCATCAAAGCCGGCCAAGTCGCGTCCCCAGCTTTTCAACGCTTCCACCGAAAGCTCTCCCTGCGGCGTTTCCAGTGCGGCCAGCATCGCTTCTGGCACATGCGCTGCAGCCGCCCACGCGCTCTGCGCAGGCGCGGCGAGCGTCAACAAGCCCGCGCCGCTTCTGGCTGCCCCCAGCGCCGCCAGCACCGGCGCGTGAGGAAAACCCGCCGCGCCGCCCAGCACGCACACATGCCCGAACGCACCCTTGTGCGCATCCCGCTCGCGCATCGTGAAACGGTGTGCCAGTTCGGGCAACGCGATCAGCTGGCAGGGCACCTCCGACGCGCCCCGATCACAGATCTCGTCGGGGATGCCGATCTCCGACACCACCAGATGCCCCACCAGTCCCGCCTGTTTCTGATTCAAGAAGCAACGCTTCGGTCGCGCAAAAGTCACCGTGACATCCGCCTGCACCACCGACCCTGCCGCCTCGCCGGTATCGCCGTTCATGCCCGACGGCAGATCAGCAGCGACCACCAACGCGTGCCGCCGCATCCCGTTGATCCAGCGGATCGCCTTGTCCACGACTCCTGTCGGCACGCCTTTGCACCCCGTACCCAGCACGCCGTCCACAATCATGCCGTGCCGCAGCACCATGCCGGAAAAAACGCCCACGTCTTCGGTCCAGCTCTCAGCCGCCGCCAACACGACATACGGCACACCCCTCGTGCGCATCTCGTCCCAAGCCTCACGGGCCATGCCTTTGAGCGTGGCTGGCACGCACGTCATGATCACCTGCACATGGAACCCGTCCTCGTACAGACAGCGCGCGGCCACACAGACGTCACCCCCGTTATTGCCGTGCCCTGCAACCACCACCACGCTTTTCACGCCCCGCAATGCGGCCACCTTTTCCACCGCACGCGCGAGGGCCGTCCCCGCTCGGTTCATGAGCACCATGCCGGGAATTTTCTTCTCCTTGACCGCCGCGTGATCTGCCGCACGCATCTGTTCGACCGTCAAAAACCGCATGTCTGCCCTCCGCTGTTAGAACCCTGCACCGAACGTTCCACGATCTTTTCGAACTGCTCAGCCGCGCGGCGAACGAACTCACGCTTTTCGGAATACCTGCCCGGATAAAACGCGCCCTTGAAACCCGCCAGCACCAGCCGCTTGAACTCCTCCAGCGTCAGGTCACACGCGTCCGCCACCAAAACCAACTCGCGATTGATGTTGGTGTGTGACATCAGCGTGTTGTCTGTCGCCACCGCGACGGCCATGCCATAGCCGAGCATTTTCTTCACCGGATGGTTCCGGATATCGCCTCCCAGCTCCGGAATGGTCTGGAGGTTGCTGGTGGGACACACCTCAATCGTGACGCGCATGGTCGCGATATACTCGGCCAACGCGTCGGCAAAAGCCCCTTTGTCCGTGATCAACGGATCTTGTATGCGTTCAGGTGAGAACAGAAACGTGCCGTGCCCGATCCGCTCCGCGTGACAGCGTGTAATCGCCTCGTAGATCGACTCAGGCCCGTACGCCTCGCCCGCGTGGACGGTTTTACGGATGAAATGCCGGTGCGCCTCTTCGTACGCCGCATAGTGATGTCCCGCCGGATAGCCGGACTCCTCGCCCGCGAGATCGAAGCCCGTCACGGGGATTCCATACCGTTCGCGCGCCGTCACCGCCGCGCGCACCGCCTCCTGAGACGCGATGGCGACCACCTCCTTGTGACGCATTCCCGGCAGGACATCCAGCAGGCGGTCATAATAGGCGCTCATGCCATGTCCAAAATTGCGCATCGCGCAACAGATGAGCGCCCAATCGAAAAGAATATCCTCGCCCTGCTTAACCGCCGCCGACGTGTTGTGCTGCCGCGCGGCACGCGTCAAGCCGTCGCCCACAGCCTTGAGCGCATGCACGCACGCCTCCCCCGAACCCACCAGCCGTTGTGGCGCAAAACGCACCTCGAGGTACCGTACGCCTTGCGCCATCGCGTCCTCGGCCATTTCGCAGGCGACACGCTCCATGGCCTCGAACGAAAGCAGCACCGCGCAGGTGTAATCGAAGCCCAGAAGATATTCGGAAAGGTCCTTGTAAACGGGCTTGAACACCTGCTCGTTCATGCCTGCGACCTCGTAGGAAGGCAAGATCACGCCCTGTTCGCGGGCAAGCTCGATCAGCGTCGTCACGCGCATCGATCCGTCTAGATGTGCGTGAAGATCACTCTTCGGCACCGCTTGTATCAGCGCTCGCTCAATCATTGGG
>CAZXVN010000265.1:0-5943 GCA_964643945.1 uncultured Lentisphaeraceae bacterium
GCGCGGCTTGTAGTAGAAGCCCTCGAGGTGGGAGATGGTGTTGAGCTTGGCAAGGTTGAGGTAGCCCGTGTGGTCCTTGGCGAGCAACACGAGATGGTGGTAGGGAATGGTGTGGTCACGGCTCTCGCGGTGCGCCTTGGCCAGAATGTAAACCTCGCATCCGAGAATCGGCTTGACCCCCTCGGCCTTGCAGGTCTTATAGAACTCGATCGCGCCGTACATGACGCCGTGATCGGTCATGGCGACGGCATTCATGCCCAGTTCTTTGGCGCGCAGCACCAGAGGTTTGATATGGCAGGCACCGTCGAGCAAGCTGTATTTGGTGTGGAGATGAAGGTGAACAAAAGGCTGGGACATGGCGGGAAGATTCCGGGCACGGTTCGAGGAGAGGAAAAGGGAGCTGATGTGCCTTGTCCAGCTACCCCGCTTATCACGTCTGTAGGGTAGCAAAGTCCGCGCCTCGGAGAAAGCCCGAAAACGACCTCAAAGCGGAGGGCTTGCCAGTAAACGGGCGCTGTGATAATTTAACACCGGAATCAACCTGTTGTCCTGATTCTGTATGGGCGCGAGGTATACGGAAGGGTGAGAAACAGGCGGATGTGCTTTTAGGCGGAGCGGTTTTTGAAAGGGAGAGAAATGAACGTGTTGGAGCAGTTCAGGTTAGACGGGAAGGTGGCGGTGGTCACCGGGGCTTCGAGTGGCATCGGCAAGCGTGTGGCACTGGGTTATGTACAGGCGGGCGCCCAGGTGGCGGTTGTGGCGCGCGATGCGGGTAAACTGGCGACCGCCGCGCGGGAGCTGCAGGCGGTCACGGGCGCGGAGGTGTACGCTGTGCCGTGTGACGTGACGGTGCCGGAGTCGGTGTCCGCCATGGTTGCCGCCGTGTGTGCGAAGTGGGGCGGCGTGGACATCGCGGTTTGTAACGCGGGCATCGTGACGCTCAACGGGCTGGACGCGATGCCGCTCGCGGAGTTTGAGGCGGTGCAGAAGACCAATGTCAGTGGCGTATTTCTCACGGCGCAGGCCTGCGTCCAGGCGATGATCCGGCAAAAGCGCGGCGGCAGCATCATCGTCACGGCGTCGATGTCGGGGCATGTGGTCAACACGCCGAAGAAGATCGGGCATTACTGCGTCTCCAAAGCGGCCGTGATCCAGCTTTCAAAGGCCATGTCGGTGGAGTTCGCGCCGCATGGCATCCGCGTGAACAGCGTGAGTCCGGGTTACATCATGACCGAGCTGGTCGAGCCGCTGACGGAATTCCACGCCGCGTGGACTCCGCGCATCCCGCTGGGGCGGCTCGGTCGTCCAGAGGAACTGATGGGGCTGTACGTTTATCTGGCGAGTGACGCGTCGGGCTACATGACCGGTTCGGATGTTGTCATCGATGGCGGCTACACCTGCCTCTGAGGGTGAGAAACAGAGGGAACAAGGCAATGACAGCACACGAACTTGCGAGCCTGATGGACATCAGTGCGGTGCGTGCGGACAGCACGTTGGAGGAGATCCGGCAGTGTGCGGAATTGGCGAAGCGGTACGGGTGCATCGGCGTGTTTGCGCTTCCTGCGCACACGCCCTATCTCATCGACTTGCTGGCGGGCAGCGCCGTGTTTGCGGGTGGGGCTGTCGGCTTCCCGGGCGGCGGCGAGACCACGGCCGTCAAGGCCGCGACAGCGAAAGAACTGACGGGCATGGGCTGCGGCGAGATCGACATGGTTAACAATCTGGCCTGGCTCAAAGCGGGCCAGAAGGACTCGTACGTGCGAGATGTGCGCGCCGTCGTGGAAGCTGCAGAAGGCAAGCCGGTGAAAGTGATTCTGGAATGCCACTGGCTGACCGAAGGCGAGATTGTCCGTGCGTGCGAGTGGTGCGTGGAGGCTGGCGCGGCTTGGGTCAAGACCGGCACGGGATGGGCGCCGACGGGTGCGACGCTGGAAAACGTGATGCTGATGAAACGGACCGTGGGCGAACGGTGTCGGGTGAAGGCTGCCGGCGGAATACGCGATCTCGACACGCTGGCAGCCCTGGTTGACCGCGGCGCGCGGCGCTTCGGCCTCGGCGTGCGCACCGCGCAGTCCCTTCTGGAGGCGGTCGCCGCGCCGCCTTGACTAATGCGGGCTCCGCCCGCACCCAAGAAGTCAGAATTCAGGAGGCGGAAGTCAGAATATAATGCGTTGAGAAAGGCGCTTGTGTAGCGGGTGTTCGCCGGGTGTTCAGCACAGCCGAGGAGCACGCGGATAGGGGATCACATCGCGGATGTTGTGCATGCCGGTGCAGAACTGCACGAGCCGCTCGAAGCCGAGCCCGAACCCAGCGTGCGGCACGCTGCCGTACCGCCGCAGATCCAGATAAGGGCCGTAATCGCCGGGGTTCAGCCCGCTTTTGCGCATGGAGGCGGTTAAGACGTCCAGCCGCTCCTCGCGCTGGCTGCCGCCGATGATTTCTCCCACTTCGGGCAAGAGGACATCCATTGCGGCAACGGTTTTGCCGTCGTCGTTCCGGCGCATGTAGAACGCTTTGATCGCCTCGGGGTAGTCGGTCACCACGACCGGTCCCTTGAACACTTCTTCCGCCAGATAGCGCTCGTGCTCGGACTGCATGTCCATGCCCCAGCAGGGCGCGAACTCGAAGGCTCTTCCCGACGACTCCAACAGCTTGATCGCCTCGGTGTAGGTCACGCGCCCG
This sequence comes from uncultured Lentisphaeraceae bacterium, assembly GCA_964643945.1. Taxonomy (GTDB): domain Bacteria; phylum Verrucomicrobiota; class Kiritimatiellia; order RFP12; family UBA1067; genus JAHFSX01. Next base: position 2,683 of record CAZXVN010000265.1, read on the forward strand.
AACGGCGTGTCGGCCAGCCGCGCCAGCCGCGCCACCACGCCGGGCAATACCCGTTGATCGAAAAAGCGCAGATCCTCCCGGCAGTGCGCCAGAACCGCCGTGAAAAGATGCCGCAGAAAAGCCTCGGCCAATTCCGCATCGGCCTCCAGATCCGCAAAGGCCATCTCAGGCTCGATCATCCAGAACTCGGAGAGGTGCCGCCGCGTATTGGAATTCTCCGCCCGGAAGGTCGGGCCGAAGGTGTAGATGTCGCCCAGGGCGCAGGCGTAGGTCTCGCCTTCGAGCTGGCCGCTCACCGTAAGCGCTGTGCGCCGTCCGAAAAAATCCTGGTCGTAATCGACCGTGCCGTCTGCGCGCCGCGGCGGCAAATGCGGATCGAGCGTCGTCACCTGAAACATCGCGCCCGCACCCTCGCAGTCGTTGGCTGTGATGATCGGCGTGTGGACATACAGGAAGCCGCGCTCATAGAAGAAGCGGTGGACTTCGTGTGCGAGCACATGGCGCACGCGGGCCACCGCGCCGAAGCTGTTGGTGCGTGCCCGTAAATGCGGCAGCTCTCGCAGCCGCTCAAAACTGATCTTCTGTTTACCCAGCGGATAATCGACCGGCGGCGAGAAGCCCAGCACCTGGAGGGTGCAGGCCTTCACCTCGACCGCCTGTCCACCCCCCTCAGAGGCCTCCAGCAAGCCTTCGACCCTCACCGCCGCGCCGGGGTGCAGTTTTAGAATCTCGTCTTCATAGTTCGGCAGTGTCGCGGGCGCGATCACCTGTAGGTTCGCCAGACACGACCCGTCATTGACCTCCACGAACGAGAGCCCGCCCTTGGAATCACGTCGGGTGCGTACCCAGCCTGCGGCCGTCACCGGAAGCCCGCGCCGTTCTGTTTCCAACAGCTCCTTGATCCGTGTGCGCTTCATACGTGTGCTTTCTCCTCCCGACACAAACATATTAATTTACCACGAACGCAGCCCAACAATCACGCCGCTTTTTAGGGTTGGTCACTTGAATTGACGCGCAAGGGCAATAAAACGTATAATCGCACCCGCTTGTCTGTTTAGCGATACGAATTTTCCGAAGAGCGGTTTTAAAATTTCAGGAGTCGTGCGTGGAGCCAAGAAGTACAGCGAGAATCTATGTTCCGCCGACCGGGCGGCTTGAGCCTGTGGATCAGCAAGGTGCGCCGACGGTGCGCGTGATACCAGGCGAGTCGCCGTTGTATGAGGAGCCGCAGAACGACAAGCTTTTCGATCAATATACGATTTACAGCAAGATCGGCAACGGCGGCATGGGCGTGGTGTATCTTGCCCTGGACCGCCGGCTGGGACGGTTTGTCGCGATCAAACGGCTGAACCATCAGGCGCAGTCCATTTCGTCGCTGCGGCAGCGGTTTCTGCATGAGGCTCGGGCGGTTGCGGTGCTGAGCCATGTCCACATCGTTCACATTTACGCGTTGGGCGAAGACGATGACGGTCCGTTTATCGTCATGGAGTACATTGAGGGGCCGGACCACACCCAGGTGAAGAGCGCGCCGCAATCTGGCGGGGTGATGCAGCCGAACCCGCCTCTGACGCTGGATCAGCATGTGGCCAAGCACGGACAGTTATCGACGGAAGAGGCGGTTGAACTTTTGATTAAGATTGGGCGTGCGGTGGCCTACGCGCACGCCAGCGGCGTGATTCACCGTGACCTGAAGCCGAGCAACATCCTGCTCGACAAGAGCAGCGAGCCGAAGATTGTGGATTTCGGTTTGGCGCGTCTGATGCGTAAAGAGGAGGCCAAGCTGACCGTTCAGGGCGAGAAGCTGTTGTCGCTGGGGTACGGCGCACCTGAGCAGGAGTCGGACGCGAGCCTGTCGGACGAGCGTGCGGACGTGTACGGGCTGGGCGCGTTGCTCTATTATACGATCACCGGGCAGAACCCGCGCTATTTTCGAGAACAGGATATTCCGGTTCCGCTCCGCGACGTGGTGGTGAAGGCGTTGGCTACGGACAAGGAGCAACGGTGGCCGTCGGCGACGGCCTTCACCGAAGCGCTGCATCAGGTGCAAACCCAGACGCATGTGGAGACGCCGACGGTGCGGACCACATGGCGGTGCAAGTGGTGCGATGCGGTGAATCCGCTTTCGATCAAATTCTGCTCGGAGTGTGGCTGGGACGGTTCTGAGGCGTGTCCCGAGTGCGACGCGGATACGTTTGTGGGCGTGCAGTACTGTGGCAACTGCGGGGCGGATGCGCGGGCCTACGAAGCGCTCCTGATGCTGTTGAAAAAGATGCGCGAGGCGAGGAGCCAGCAACGTTTTGAGCGGGTGATCTCCTATGCGGGCCGGGTGCACGGCTTCGAGCCGGCTGGCCCTTCCGGGCGGCGATTCATTGCTGAGGTGGCTGAGCTGCGGGACATGGCTGAGATGAGCATCCGGCGCCGCGACCAATTGAAAGAGCAGATCCCGATGGAGCTCCGTGCGGAGAACTACGAGCGCGCGGAGATGTATATCAAGCAGTATCGTGAGCTGGCCGAGGACACGAGGAGTTTTGAGAGCGAGGCGCAGCAACTGCCTGAACTGATGTTGCGCCGCGACCTGCAACAGGCGCGGCGTGCGATAAAAAACCGCGAGTGGAGCGCGGCGGCGCGTATCTGTGACGAGGTGCTGAAGGGGGCCGCTTCCGGACATCCCGAGGTTCACGAGATCCGGCGTGCGATCCGGCATCATGCGGTGTTTGCCGAGATACGGCTGGCCGGCGCGATTGTGCTGGGGAGCTTTCTCGTGTATCTGCTCAGCCTGCCGATTGCGGCCCGGGCGACTAAGGGTGTTTTTGGGAGGGTGGTGAAGCACGTTTACCGCCCGGCGCTGTGGGTGTACGAGCGGCCTGTGGCGGGCGTGCCCTTGCAGCGGTACGTGAAGCTCTGGCTACACGACACGGAGTTGGCTGATCGGTTTCGTGTCACGTTGCTGAACGAGGGAAATGCGCCCGCCGACACGGGGGTCAAGCCGGACGAGTTGGAGCCCAAGCAGAAAGATTATACGCGACAGGTGTCGGAGATTAAGGCCGCTCAAGCGAGCTTTGCACAGGCCTGGCCGGTCGAGTATGCGCGTGAGTTGGATCTGCTGATGGAGCGGCGGCGCACGGCGGGCGATTTCGAAGGGTGGGCGGTGATTCAGGCTGAGCGTAAACAGTTCGACGACACGCGGCAGATCACCGACCAGAGCAATGAAGTGCTGTCGGAGTTGAAGGTGCTGAAGGGCAAGTACCGGCAGATGCTCGC
>CAZXVN010000266.1:0-5830 GCA_964643945.1 uncultured Lentisphaeraceae bacterium
AGAACGCGGATCCTACGAACTGGCTGAGCAGTTCCGTCGTCTCCAACGCCATCTGGGCCGGGGCGTTCAGTCAGCTCTGCTCTGGCTACAACACGAACCAACTGATTGCGGCCATGGGCGAGTATGATCCGGTCGTGCGGAGCTGGGCGGCGGACACGGTGGGCAAGACCAATGTCAGCGTGTCTGTGCTGACCAACATGGCCTGCAACGCCAACTCCTTATTGCGCGAGGCCGCCTGTCAGGCGCTGGGGGTCAGGAAGGACACCAGCGCGCTGGCCGTGCTGGGGCAGCGGCTGACCGATCCGGATATCTGGGTGCGTTCAAAAGCCTCCAAGGCGTTGCAGAATTTTGGCTCGGCGGCGCTCCCCCAACTGACCACCATGCTGACGGCGTTCACCAACAACGCCACGGATCCGCATGTGATCGTGTGGGACGACCCCATCCAGATATCGAACGGCTATCTGGCCGATGAATTGTTCAATACGCTGGGCGCGAACACGATCAGCGCCGCTACAAACCTGCTCTATCCCGCGGTCCGGGCCGGCCTGCACCAGCCGGACGGGATGGCGGTGATGTACCTTTCGGATTTCATCCAAAACCGGCTGTCCTGGACGCAGGTCCAGGCGGTGGCGCCGAGCATCATCGACGCCGTCGCGGAGCGGTCGCCCGCCGACCAGATGTTCAGCGACGTGATCCGTTACGCCGGGCTGAAAACGCTCGCGAAGTATAAGGTTGAAGAGGGCATTCCTTTGTGCCTGATGGTGAAAGAGCAGACTTGGCATGGCGATGACTGGGCACCGTTCGACCTCTTGAGTACCACATACCGCGGCGCGGCCAGAGACGCGCTTCCCACACTCTACGCATGGCAGGCGCACCTGCCCCAGTTTGATGCCGACGGCTCAATTCCCGATACCCGATATGCCAATATCGAGTCGAAGATCGCTTCGACCATTGCGGCGATCACCGGCGACGCGTCCCCGCCCACGCTGGCCTATTTCAAAAAGGGCATCGCCGTCAGCGCCAATCCGTCCACGGTCACCCGTCCTGCGGCCAGCAACGTTCTCAGCGTGGCCTTGTCGGATATGGACGGCGGCGTGCCGGCCTTTGTCTGGAGCAAGGTGAGCGGCGCGGGAACCGTCACGTTCTCTCCGGGCGGCGCCACCACCAATGCCACCTGCAGCGCTTCGTTCGACACCCCGGGAACCTATGTTTTACGGGTGACGGCCGTCGACAGCTCCATCCTGAACAGCGGCATCTGGATCACGCATAACCTGGGCTACTACGACTTCCACACCTACACCAACCTGTGCGGCGCGGTTTACACGAATGTGACGGTCACCGTCAACGCGGATACCAACCGTGCGCCGGTGGCCCAGAACCGAAACGTGGCGACGCCGATGAATACGGCCACGAACATCATTTTGGCGGCAACCGATCCGAACGGAGATGCGTTGACCTACAGCATCGTGACGCCGCCCGCGCATGGCTCGCTGTCCGGCACGGCGCCGAATGTCCTGTATACGCCCACGGCCGGTTACACGGGCTTTGACAGTTTCACCTTCAAGGCCACTGACGGGAAGACAGACTCAGCTGTCGCCACGGTGACTGTTGACGTGGGTACCGCCGGCAACCGCCGGCCGGTGGCCACAAACCAATGGGCCACCGCCTCCGAGGATACCGCGAAGGCGATTGCCCTGACCGGAGCCGATCCCGACAATGACCCGTTGACCTATCTGATTGTGAGTCTGCCGACGCATGGCATCCTGACTGGAACCGCGCCTAATTTGACTTACACGCCGTCGCCGAATTATCCGGACGGGAATTTCAATGGGGCGGACAGCTTCACGTTTGCGGTGTGCGACGCCGCACTGACCAGCGCGGTGGCGACGGTGAGCCTGACGGTGATGGCGGTCAACGATGCCCCCACGGCTCTTGCACAGAGTGTGAACGCTTCGGCAAACACGGCGAACGCCATTACTCTGACAGGCGTGGATCCCGAAGGCTACCCTCTGCTCTATACGCTCGCCAGCAATCCCAGCCACGGCACCCTGTCGGGCAGCGCGCCTAATTTGACCTACCTGCCGACAGTGAATTATTATGGCCCGGACAGTTTCACGTTTAAAGTTACCGACAGCGAGGGGCTCGTATCGCCAGCCGCCACCGTCAGCATCACGGTCGTTGCCGATCCGCCCGTGGCCAATGCGCAATATGTGGAGGTGCCTCCCAACAGGAGCACAGCCATTACACTGACGGGCAGCGACGGCGTGGGGCTGCCGCTGACGTACACGGTGGTCACGCTGCCCGCGAACGGCGCCCTGTCCGGCACGGAGCCGAATCTCACATACGCCCCCGCAGCCAACTATACGGGTGCCGACAGTTTTACCTTCAAGGTCAATAACGGGGTTTTGGATTCCACGAATGCGGCCACCGTCGCGATCAACGTGGTGCAATGGCAGTCATGGACCAACATCGCGTCCGGCAATTGGTCGTCCGGCGCCAGCTGGGCTGGCGGGACGCGCCCCTCGGCCGGAGGGGGAACCAACAGCCTGATCGTCTTCAACACAAACACGTACGCTGGCGCGAGCCTCGACAACCTGAGCGGCACCTTCCAGCTCAACCGCTTGTTGTTCGGCAGCGACCAGGCCGCCGTGTTCCTCGGCGGCAACGCGCTCGCTTTCGCCAGCCACGCCATGACCCTGCCGCAGATCGTTCAGAACAGCGCTGGCGCGGTCACGGTCAGCAACGCATTGACACTGGCCGCCAACACGACGATCGGGGGTTCCGGCGCAGGCGCGGTCACGCTTGCCGGCGTGGTCAGCGGCTCCGGTTGGCTGACCAAGACCAGCGGCGGCACGCTGAAACTGTCGGCTGTCAACACGTATACCAGCAGGACGGCCGTCGCTGCCGGCACGCTTTCGATCGCCAACAAAAACGGGTTTGGCACAGGGCCGGTCACTCTGGCGGATGGCGTCACCTTCCAGCAGGTGGATTTTGAAGGAAACTCTGCGGATGGGGCTTTGCCGAACGCATTCGTCCTGAGTAGCGGCATTGTGAATATTCCGATTTCTTTTGGAGGCGTCAAGGACCTTTGGTTCAGTGGTCAGATATCGGGGAGCGGAGGGCTGAAGCTGTCAGGTGACACCCGTTCCCTGACGCTTGTCGGAAACAATTCATTCAGTGGCGGCGTGATTTTTAAAGACAGCACCTGTCGCCTGGTGATCGGTCACACCAATGCATTGGGCACGGGTGTCCTCAGAGCGGAAAAGAAGACGGCCGGCTCTGGAACGTTCGAGACGGCCGCCAATCTGTCGGCTGGTGCCGGCGTGCTGAACCCGATCGACCTCGCTCCCGATTCTTACCTCAATGTGCGTATCAATTCCAACCTCAAACTGTCGGGCGTTATCACTAACAGCGGCAGCCTGTATAAAGACGGCACGGCGACCTTGACGCTCGCCGGCGCCAACACCTACAGCGGCAGCACCATCGTCAGCGCAGGTACGCTGTGCCTCAGCAATTCACTGGCGCTGCAAAACAGCACGCTTGTCACCAGCAGCGGCGCCTTGACATTTGCCGGTGGAATCACGTTCTACACGCTGGGCGGACTTTCCGGCAGCACGGCCCTGTCGCTGAACAATGCGGGCGGCGCGCCGGTTCTGCTGACCGTCGGCAACAACGGCAGCAGCGCCGACTTCAGCGGCACGCTCAGTGGCGCGGGCAGCCTCACCAAGACCGGCGCCGGCACGCTGACCCTCTCGGGTACGAACACCTACGGCGGCGTCACCACGGTCGCTGGCGGCATCTTGGGCCTAAGCGGCAGTTCCTCCGTGCTCAGCACGAACACGGATGTGGTGCTGACCGATGGCAGCGGAGCCATCAACCTCGGCTTCTCGGGCACCAGTCAGGTGAAAGCCCTTTTTATCAACGGCGTCAGGCAGCCTGTCGGCGTCTATGGCGATAACGGTTCCACGATCACCGGATCCGGCTTCTTGCAAGTGACGTCAGCCGCGCAGAGTTCGCGCAAGGAGCTGCTGACCTTCACCTTTCCCGCTCTGGGCGCCGCCGCCATTTCCGGAACCAATGTGGCCATGACCGTGCCCTATGGCACTGTTGTGTCGAACCTCGCGCCCGTCTTGACCGTTTCTCCCCTCGCCACTGTGAATCCGGCGTCAGGTGCAACGAATAGCTTTGCCGGCCCGGTGAATTACACCGTCACCGCCGAGGACGGATCCGCCAAGGTCTATCGTGTGACAGTTGCCGTCACGCCCGCCAGCACGGCTAGAGACATTCTGACGTTCACCTTCCCGGCGCTGGGTGCCGCGACGATCACCGGGACCAACATCACCCTGACTGTGCCGTTTGGCACGGCAGTGACCAACCTCGCGCCCATCTACACCGTGTCCCTTTTGGCCACAAGCGCCCCGCCATCCGGAACCAGCCTCGATTTTTCCTCGCCACAGACTTACACGGTTACGGCTCAGGACGGCTCCGCCAAACGCTATCGGGTCACGCTCACGGTCGCTTCCGCCAGTTCTGCAAAAGAGATCTTCAGCTTCACTTTCCCGACCTTGGGCGCCGCCTCGATAGCCGGAACCAATATCACGATCACCGTGCCGATCGGCACGACAGTGACCAACCTCGCGCCCACCTACACCCTGTCTCCTCTGGCGACGGGCTCGCCGCTGTCCGGAACCGCCGGAAACTTTGCGACGCCGCGGCTTTACACCGTCACGGCTCAGGACGGATCCAGCAAGGCCTACTGCGTGACGGTCCAGACGTATCTGCACTGGTCGCATTCCGCCTCCCTGTTTATCCTCACCACGCCGGAGGGCGCGAACTTGCCGGGATCGGCGGCCGAAACAAACTTCCCGGTGCTGGTGCGGTTGAACAGTGACAGTTTCAACTTCAGCGAGGCTCAGGCCGGTGGCGCGGATATTCGCTTCGCGACGCTCGCGGGCACCGCGCTGCCTTACCAGATTGAGCAGTGGGATGCGGTGAGCGGCCTGGCCAGCATCTGGGTGAAGATCCCCGTCATCCTCGGCAACGCGCGCCAAGAAATCAAAATGTATTGGGGCAAGGCCGACGTGATCTCTGAGTCCCTCGGCACGGCGGTGTTTAACAGTGCGAACGGGTTTCTGAGCGTGTTCCATATGAACGAGGCGCTCGTCGATGACGTCGGCACTCTGACGGCCAGCGACATCGGAACAACGGTGGCCGACGGCATGGTGGGCAAAGGGCGCAATTTGGCGGTGGGTAAAGGCGTGAATTGCGGAGAGAGCATTACGGCCTATCCGACCGGCAATAGTCCCTGTTCCACGGAAGCGTGGTTCCGGGGCAATGTCTCGCCTTCTGAAATCGTGGACTGGGGCACCGAAGGAGGCGGCAACAAAGTGCAAATCAGGCTGGCCAGCCCGCCCAGTATTTTTGTCGACGGCAATTTTGCCAGCGTGAGCTGTACCAGCACGCTGGCACTGGCGACCTGGTATCATGTGGCGCACACGTACGCGAACGGGAGCGCCAAGGTTTTTGTCAACGGCCAGCTCGACGGGTCGGCCAGCGTCACGATGAGCTTTGCCAATCCTGCCAAGATGTGGATGGGCGGCTGGTATAACACTTACAGTTTTTCAGGAGATATTGACGAAGTCCGGGTTTCCAAGGTCGCCCGCTCCGCCAACTGGATCAAGCTGGAATACGAAAACCAAAAACGCCTCCAAACCTTGGCGGGATGGCTGGTGCCAACGGGAACCGTGTTTTCCGTCACGCCGACGAGCCTGACGATTCTGGAAGGCACTTCCACCAATCTGGTTGCCCAAGCCGGCGGCGCCCAAAAGAT
>CAZXVN010000267.1:0-5520 GCA_964643945.1 uncultured Lentisphaeraceae bacterium
CAAGCATAAAAATTAACATTTATTTTATTTACATGGGCACTTTTGGAACGTAAAATGCTGTGGTTCTGGCGTGCATCTCATTGCACTTCAATGGGTTGAGCATGGCGGGCGCGCGTTTTGTCGCTGGAACTTCGGATTAGTGTAGTAATGAATAGGAGAAGAATGATGTATTTTGGAAAGTTTAGTTGCCGCCTTGCGAGTTTCAGCATGATGTTATCAGCCGGGGTCGCTGTAGGTGCGGCGGGCGAAACGCATGCGGAGGAGCTTCCCGGTTATCGCGACGTGTATGCTGACACCTGGGTGGCGCAGGATGCGCTGGGCCGAAACATGCCGTCCTTCTCCGAGGCGGGGCCGGTCAAGACGGACCAGCGCCGCGTGATAAGTTACAGAGGGGTTTCCGGCAATTGAATTAAATTACCCATAAAAAAAACCAATACACGAACTTAATTACCCATAGTTTAATCCATTTTAGTTGCGTTTCATGTTCACACTGCGGTATTGTTGTGGTCACTCAAGGGGGGCAAAGATGTATCGTTCAGCCATGGAATACCTGAAAGAATGGAAGGCGAGGGGCAACCGGAAGCCGCTGGTCATCCGCGGCGCGCGACAGGTCGGCAAGTCTCACTTGGTCCGCGACTTCGCAAAACTGGAATTCGACACGTTTGCGGAGGTCAATCTGGATGAAGACCTGACCGTTGTCCCTTACTTCGACAAGCCGGATCCCCTGGAAACACTGCGTCTGCTCGAACTGCACTTCGAAAGGTCTCTTGAGCCTGGAAAGACCCTTCTGTTTCTCGATGAAATCCAGGCGGCCCCCCAATTGCTCGCGAAGCTTCGCTACTTCTACGAGAAACTTCCCGGTCTGCATGTCATCGCCGCAGGTTCACGCCTGGATTTCACTTTGGAACAGCACGACTTCTCCATGCCGGTCGGCAGGATCGAATATCTTCATCTGGGCCCCATGGGATTCTCGGAATTTCTTCTCGCCACCGGACACAAAAAATTATGTGACTTTATCAAGGCCTTCAAGATCGGAGACGACATTCCGGAGCCCCTGCATGATAAACTGTCCGATCTGTTGCTCTCCTATATCGTGGTTGGGGGAATGCCGGAGAGCGTCGCCGCGTTTGCAAAAAGCAAATCCTATCGGGAGTGCGACTTCATCAAGAACAGCCTCCTCGCCACCTACAAGGATGATTTCAGCAAATATGGAAAAAAGGTCAACCTTCAACATGTCCTCACGGTCTATGAAGCGCTCCCTAAACTGGTCGGGCGCAAAGTTAAATACGTGAACATCTCCCGCGACATCAGGCCCCGTGACTTGTCACAGGCTCTGCATAAGCTGGAACTGGCCAAAATCTGCCACCTGGTCCATCATGCCTCATGTAATGGCCTCCCGCTGGGTGCCGAGGCGGACGCCAGCACGTTCAAGCCCCTTTTTCTTGATGTCGGACTGCTGCTGAGCGCGTGCGGTCTGTCCATGACCGACATCCCGAGCGCGGCGGAGCTCATGCTGGTCAATTCCGGGCAGATCTGCGAGCAGTTTGTCGGGCAGCATTTGTTGTACCGGCAACCGCTGTACAAACAACCGGAGCTTCATTATTGGTTGCGCGAGAAACCCTCGTCTAATGCCGAGGTCGATTATGTGATTGCCTGTGGGCAGCGAATCATTCCGGTTGAAGTGAAAGCCGGAAAAACAGGCAACCTGCGCTCGCTCCATCAATTCACCATCGAGAAGAACGTCCGTTTCGCGATCAAGATCAGCTCGGAGCGGCCTTCGCTGGTCAAGGCCTCCGGCAAGATGCCGGACGGAAGAGCCTACGAGAGCCACATCCTGAATCTCCCATTCTATCTGATCGAAAAGCTCGACTGCGCGAATGCGGATTTTCTTGCGCGTGTGAAAGGAGAACGATGACAATACGAGTGCTAATGGTTTTGTTTGCGTGTTTGGGGCTGAACGCCAGAGCGGCGGGGGAACCTGCGGTTCCCGCGACCGAGAAGGACTTGATCAAGGCCTTCGGCAATCCGCCTGCCGTCTACCGCGGCAAGCCCTTCTGGTCGTGGAACGGCAAACTCGAAAAGGACGAGCTCATCCGTCAGGCACGCATCATGAAGGCGATGGGGTTTGGCGGCTATTTCATGCATTCCCGCGTCGGGCTGAAAACCGAGTATCTCGGCGACGATTGGTTCAGCCTGATCAATGCCGTGGCGGACGAATCCGAAAAGCTCGGCATGGAGGCCTGGCTGTATGACGAGGACCGCTGGCCCAGCGGCTCGGCGGGTGGTCTGGTGACTCAGGAGCCGCGCTATCGCTTGAAGTATGTCCAGCTCGACATGCTGAAGCCGGCGGAGTTCCGTTGGGACGATCAGGCGCTGGCCGCGTTTGCCTGCAAGCTGGAGGGGATCAACTACTCCAACGCGCGCCGGCTGACCCGCGAGACCGCCGGGCAGGTCGCGGTCGGGGAGACGGTGCTCCTTTTCACACTGGAACCGATGAGGCCACATCCTTTTTACAACGGTAACACCTATCTGGATTCCATGGACATTGACGCGACCCGGCGCTACATCGAGCTGACTCACGAGCAGTACCGCAAGCGTTGCGGAGACCGTCTGGGGCGTTCCATCAAGGGGATTTTCACGGACGAACCGCACCGCGGCATGTTGATGTCCAGCTTCGGCGAGGGTCGGGAACATCCCGAACGATGCATTCCCTGGTCCACGCATTTTGCCGAGTCGTTCCAGGCGCGCTTCGGCTATGACCCGGTGGAGCGGCTGCCGGAGATTTTCCTGCGGCGCGAGGGGCAGCGCCTGTCGCCGGTCAAGTGGCAGTATCTGGAGCATGCGCAGACGCTCTTCCTGCAGAATTTCATGAAGCCCATCCAGGAGTGGTGCCACACGAACAAGATGCAGTTCACCGGCCATGTGCTGCACGAGGACAACCTGGTGGCGCAGATCGTGCCCAACGGCTCCATGCTCCGAAATTACGAGTTTATGGACGCGCCGGGCGTCGATGTGCTGACCGAGGGCAACCGCAATTACTGGGTCGTGAAGCAGGTGATGTCCGTGGCGCGGCAGATGGGCAAGAAGCAGGTGTTGAGCGAGCTGTACGGCTGCACCGGCTGGCAGATGGATTTCGAGGCCTACAAAGCGGCGGGCGACTGGCAGGGGCTGTTCGGCGTCAACATGCGCTGCCCGCATTTGTCGTGGTACACCTTGCAGGGCGAGACCAAGCGCGATTACCCCGGGAGCATCCTGCACCAGATGTCGGCCTGGCCGCAGTGGAATCATCTGGAGACCTATTTTGCGCGGCTGAATGTAGTCCTTGAGCGCGGCAAGCCGGCGTGCGACCTGCTGGTGATTGATCCGGTGGAAAGCGTGTGGGCGCAGATCGGGCTGGGCTGGTGCAACGGGCTTTCGGCCGGCACGCCGGAAATCCAGCGGCTCGAGCAAAGCTATCAGGACACGTTCCATGGGCTGGCGAACGCGCAACTGGATTTCGATTATGGGGCCGAGGATCATCTGGCGCGCTTCGGGAGCGTTGAGACGGTGACGGGGCGGCCGGTGCTCCGGCTGGGCGCGATGGATTACCGGGTGGTGCTGGTGAGCGGCATGGAGACCCTGCGGGGCACCACGGCGGCCCTGCTGGAAAAATTCGCGAAGGCGGGCGGCAAGATCGTGTTTGCCGGAACCGTCCCCGGCTTTGTGGACGCGGCGGCCTCGGACCGGCTGCAAACGCTGGCCAAGACGGTCACGCAGTGCCCCGCTGACGCCCTGTCCATGATCGGCAGCCTGCGTCCTCTGTTGCCTGCAACGGTGACGGTGACGGGGGCCGGCTCGCAGACCAATCAGCCGGACCGTGTGCGTAACGTGTTCTGCCAGGCGCGGCGGGAAGGCGCGGTTATCTGGGCGGTCGTGATGAACGTGGATACTCAAAAGGGGCAGCGCGATTTGGCGGTGCGCATGGAGGGGAGCGGCTCGGTCGAGGAGTGGAATCTCATCACCGGCGAACGCACGCTCGTCCCCAGCGTCCAGCGCGCCGGCTGCGTGGAAGTGAACGTCGAGCTGCCGCCCTCGGGCAGCCGCTGTTTCCGCGTGGTGCCGAAGGCCGGTAAGGGCGTGCTTCCTGCGCCGGAGTGGTCTGAGCTGGCGCGGTTGCCCGTGCAGGGACCGTTCGCCTATACGATCGACGAGCCGAACGTCTGTCTGTTGGACCGCGCCCGCTGGCGGCTGGACAACGGCGAGTGGAAGGGCGACACGGAAATTCTGCGGGTCGACCGCGAAGTCCGCGACCGTTTCAAGCTTCCTCAGCGCGGCGGTGAAATGGTGCAGCCGTGGTATGCCGCCAAACACTTGCCGGTCCCGACGGTCCAGGGCGCGTTGGAGCTGGCGTTCGACTTCGAGATTCAGGACATGCCGGCGGGCACGGTCGAACTGATTATGGAAACACCCGAGAAATTCACGGTCGAGTTGAACGGTCGTCCGTTGACGCCTGCCGCGGGGGCCAAGGCGTTCTGGATCGACAGCGCGTTACGGCGGGTGCCGATACCGGCGGGGACGCTCAAGCCAGGCATGAATACGGTGACGCTGAAGAACGCCTTCCGCTCGGATGTGGATCTCGAGTCGCTGTATCTGCTGGGGTCGTTTGGCGTGAAGCTCGACGGCACCCGTCGGACCTTGGTGAAACTGCCGGAGACACTGGCGACCGGTTCGATTACGACGCAGGGACTGCCATTCTACGGGGCCGGTGTGACATACCGCGTACCGGTGCCGACGGAGTGCCGTGCGGGCGGCGTGGTGTTTGTGCAGACACCGAAGTTTTCCGCATCGTGCATCACGGTCGGGAAGTCAGCCGGTTCACAGCGGATGATCGCATGGCAGCCCTACGAGGTCGATGTCAGCGACCTTTGCAAAAGCCGGGAAACATTGGACCTGCATGTGGTGGTCACGCGGCGCAACACGTTCGGGCCGGTGCATGAGTTGCCGCTCAAGCAGGGCGCCTATCATCCCGGCAGTTTCCATTCCGGCGGACCTAACTGGAGCGAGGGGTATGCGGTCTATCCTGCCGGTTTGCTGGATGCTCCGGTATTTATCCGTCGTACGCAAACGCGACCGCCCCGTCCGTAGTCGGCTCAAGCTGTTTTTCAAACATAATGTTCTGGACAGGAGATCAATGATGCGTTTCGGAAAGTTTGGTTTTCACCTTGCGAGTTTCAGCATGATCGTATTTGCCGGGGTCGCTGTAGGTGCTGAGGTGCCGCCCGGCTATCGCGACCTGTATTCAGATACGTGGGTGGCGCAGGATGCGGCGGGGCGCAACATGCCGTCTTTTTCTGAAGCGGGGCCGGTCAAGACGGACAAGTGTCGCAATGGGCATTTTTTACCTAAAGTCCCCGGTTTCATGGTAGCCATGTCGCCCGTCTGAGCGTGCTGTCGCTTATTTTTTAAGGTTTTCCCTTTTGTTGTTGATGTTTTAGCATGGCTACCATATACTAGCCATATCTCACCTTGAAAGGGGTACTT
>CAZXVN010000268.1:0-3639 GCA_964643945.1 uncultured Lentisphaeraceae bacterium
AGCCGGTGACTGGAGTTCAGACGTGTGCTCTTCCGATCTCACGTTGATGCAGGCTGCGGCATACGGGGTCGAGAGCGCCCAATGGGACGTGTTCGAGACCTCTTATAAAACCGCGAAAACGTATACCAACGCATTTATGGACGTCGAGGTGACGGTGGTTTTTAAACAAGGGGAAACGACGTGGAACGTGCCGGCCTTCTGGGCGGGCGGCGACACCTGGAAGGTGCGTTTCGCGCCGCCGGCGCAAGGGGATTACACGTATCGCGTCGAGTGTACGGACAAGTCGAATGCGGATCTGAACGGAAAAGAACAGCCCCTGCGGGTCACAGGATACAATGGCAAGAATCCATTGCTGAAGCATGGTTTTGTGAGGGCAACCCCAGGCAAGGGGTATTTTGAACATGCTGACGGCACGCCGTTTCTGTGGCTGGGCGACACCTGGTGGAAAGGCCTCGCCAAGCGTCTCACGTGGGAAGGCTTTCAGGAACTGACCGCCGACCGCAAGGCCAAGGGCTTCAGCGTGGTCCAGATCGTCTGCGGACCGTATCCTGATGAAGGGGCGTTCGAGGCACGCTGGGAGAACGAAGGCGGCAAGCCTTATGAAACGCGGGATTTCAGCGTGACTAATCCCAAATACTTTGATTTTGCCGACCGGCGTATCAAACATCTGGTCGACGCGGGGATGATCCCGGCGATCGTCGGCGCGTGGGGACGGGGCGACTGCGACGCGATGGGTGCGGTCGGAGTCGCCGGCATCAAGCGGCACTGGCGGCAACTCGTCGCGCGGTATGGCGCCTATCCCGTGGTCTGGATTCTGGCGGGTGAAATCGGTGACGGCACCAAATGGGGAGAGGGGCCATGGGCCGAAGTGGCCACTTACTTGCGCGGCATTGATCCCTACCGTCATCCGCTCACCTGCCATACGGGAAACGGCAGACGGGGAACGCCCGGCGACATTTGCCTGATTGATTACGATATGGTGGGAGGCCGCCATGACGGCTGGAATGCGGCGACGCCTGCCGTGCTTTCGGTGCTGACATCGGCCTGCGCGAAATCGCCGAGGATGCCGGTCCTGTGCGGCGAGACCGTCTATGAAGGCCACATGCAGCAGCAGAATTTCCAGAACGTCCAGCGGCACATTTTCTGGATGTATATGCTCAGCGGCGCGGCGGGCCACACGTATGGCGCGGCCGGGGTCTGGCATGCCAGCGTCGAGGGTCATCCCGGCCTCGCGAACATCTACGACTGGACGACCTGGCAGGAGGGCATGGCCTTTCCCGGCGCGACCCAAATCGGGCTGGGCAAGAAACTGCTCGAGCAGTATCCCTGGGCGCGCTTCCAGCCGCACCCGGAGTGGGCTGAGGCGGATTGCTACGCCGCCGGGATACCGGGCGAGGTGCGCTTCATCTACCAGCCTGTCCGCAACGTTTACAACTGGAATGGAACCGTCGTAAAGAAGCTGGAACGCGATGTTCCGTACCATGCGTTCTACTTCAATCCGGACAACGGGAAGAAATTCGATCTGGGGACGCTTATCAGTGCCGGTCCGCCACCCAAGCCTTTTGAAGGCCACACGCAGCCCTTGCTTTTTGCGGATGCGTTCGACACCGCCGACGCCTCGGCCTGGAAGGACTACGGCACGCCGAGCCGGCGCAAGGCCGGCCGCCTGGCCGGCGGAAAAGGCCTGGTGACAGTGCTTGAAAAAGCGGACGGAACCAACCTGATGGCCAGCGCCGAGGCCAGGAGCGACGCCGAAGCCGGCATCATCCTGCGCTTCCACGACGCGGACAATTATCTGGTCGCTATCTACAGCCCGTTACTCAAGGCCATCTTTTTGCATGACAGGAAGAATGGACAATATGGTGAAGCGCTCGGGCTCATCGCCGTGCCGGAGATCGGGCCGAACATCCACCTGACGGCGGCGGCCTGCGGCGAATATGCGGCCCTGGTCCTGACGGACGGAAAGAAGACGTACTGCACGCCCACCGTCAAGGTGAGAAACCTCGCGGACGGAAAAGCCGGCCTGTGGCTTTACCAGATCGGCGAATTGCAGGAATACGGCAGGTTCGAGCTTTCGCGAGCGGAGTTCGGACCGATGCGGCGCGACGCCAAGACGCAGTCGCAACAGGTGATCCAGTACGACGATTTCACGGCGCCTCCGCTGCCCTCGCCGCGGGATTGGGTGCTGGTGTTGGAGCGGGAGAAGGAGTGGAAGCCCTACCGCGACTCCAAGCTGAACGGCAAACCGATTGAAAACCTGACCATCAACGGGAGAGCATATGAAGTCTTTGAGCACAGAGTGAATCCTGAATGGGGATACAAGGCGCCGCAGCAGGACAACTTCATTTTGATTCATCCAAAGAACGATCATAAAAACGCGCCCCTTTATGTTGTTCTGCATTCGGCGGGGCATGATGTGCTCAAGGCGGTCACCTGCACCCGCGACATCGGCAACCACGACGTCTACCGGTCGCCGGATGATTTCTATGCGCTCTATCTCGACTGCCGTCGCAACGCAGGAAGCGATTGGTGGTGGGGCGGCATGCACAGGAATGACCCTGTTCTGACCCAGAGGAATTCCGGCGGTGATCCCATGCCCGTGGAACGGCGTTTGATCGACACGGTCAAATGGGTGACCAAGGAATACGGCATCGACTCGAACCGCGTGTATCTGTGCGGCATCTCGATGGGCGGAAGCGGCACGCTCGGGATCGGCATGCGCAACGGGGACGTTTTCGCCGCGGTCAGGGCCAGCATTCCCGCCGGGATCGAGCATGTCTCTCACCGGATGTATTTCCTGGCTCCGGCGATCCCGGATAACGTCACGTTTCCCGATCCTCCGATCGTCATCGACGAATCGGCACAGAATGACGGCTGGTCCAACGGTCACGAACGTTTTGTGAAAGCCATGAACGAACGGAAATATGCGCTCTATCTCTACTGGGGTCCGTTCGGTCACGCCGACAACCACCTGCTGATTGAAAAGGGAAATGATCTGGTCAATTCGTTCGACTGGCTGAATGTCAGGAGGAACGAGGCCTATCCGGTATTCGCCAATGCGGCCAGCAACAACAAGCCGCCGTGGCCAGACGACCTGATGAGCACCGTTGCGGGACAGGTCAATGCGTTCTTCCGGTGGAAATGCCTGAGCGATACGAAAAACAAACTCGAAATGTCGCTCTACCTGGTCACTCCGGCGGAGCTGAAAACGACGTTTGAAATCCCCAAGGAAACGGTGGCCGATGTTTCGCTGCGCAGGATCCAGAAAGGCCCGGTCAAGCCCGGCGGTGCCTTTAAATGGGCCTTCGGCACGGCCAACGGTGAAGGCAAGGCCGACGTCCGTGGACTCATCACCATTCCCGGCTTGAAGATCACGGCAGAGCCAACCACATTGACCGTCAGCAAATAGGTAAGAGGAATCAAACAGTTGAATGTAAGCACCTATTTCCGAATCATCGCTCTTTGCCTTGCTTTCGGTTCCGCCGGCCGGGCCGAGGAAACAAGCGACTTCGTGGCCCGCACCTACGACGACGGCAAGGGGCATTCACTTCCCTACCGCTTGTTCATTCCCGATGGCTATGATGCATCCAAGCCGTATCCGCTGGTCCTCTACTTTCACGGTGCCGGCGGGCGAGGCTC
>CAZXVN010000269.1:0-4934 GCA_964643945.1 uncultured Lentisphaeraceae bacterium
CGTTCCGTCGAAATCATCATACCTGCCGCGAGTAAGCTGGCGAAGCCCTGAGCCATCAACGTTCATTTCGAACAGGTGATAAAAGGCCTCCTCGGGAATTTTATCCGTGTCGGTTTTGTTCCTGAGTTCAGGAACCTCAGGATAAAACCGGCAATAGGAAAAGAGAATCTTCTTCCCGTCATACGACAGTTCGGGGTGGGTGAAGTTGCCGGCGGGCCAGTTTGTTGTCAGGCAGGCGATCTGAGGCGTGTCAGCGTGAAGCCCTTTGAGCAGGTAGATTCCGCCGCCCGGTCGTGACCACCAACCGTAGTGCTGGTCGGAAATGTGAGGGAATCTGCCAGCCGCTCCCTTGGAGAAAACAAGGGTGTCGAAGTCCAGCAGCGGATTTTTGAGGGCTAATGCGCGAACCGCCCAATGCGCATCGAGGTAGACGCGCTTCTGCGCCTGGGCATCAGTCGAGGCCGGGAGGCTTGCCAGTTTCTTCGCGAGGGCATCGAGCGTCCCGCTTTCGGCATCGGTCTTGACACCCAGCGTGCGAAGCTGCTCAGCCAGCTTTTTACCGCGTTCGATGATACGAGCGGTCGGATACTCGCGCACCTGCACGGACACGGTTGCTGCTCCGTGTCGCACCGACCACGGGCTGACGCTGCTCTGTGTCGCGGCTTTTCCGAGCGCGATATTCTCCTTGCCACCGGACGCGTAGACTTCGACCTCGTCAAGATACAGATAGCCCGGGTCAGGCAATTGCAGGCGGAGGTGCCGCGCCGTCGCGCCGCTCAGCGACACAACCAGCGGCTTGCTGTCCGGCTGCCCTTGGAAGACCGTGCCATTGTGCTGATACACCTGCCGGAATGTCTTGCCGTCATCCGACACGAGCACCCTGATTCGCGCCGTGCGCTCGGGAGCGAAATCACAGCGGTTGTAAAGGACGACACGGTCGAGTGCGGCGGCTTTGCCGAGATCGACCTGCCACCACGGCGTATTGTCCGTCCCGGTATGGAAGCCCCACTTGCCATTCTTGACGCCATCGACCGCGCCGGCCGCGTCCTGCTCCGGCGTGGCGGAGGGCGCAGGCTGTTGGGCTGCGCCATCGAAGCGTCTGAGCGCATCCGAACGCAGCCAGTCCTCTTCGATCCGCTCTCGCGAAATGCCGGCATCCCGCCACGCCAGCGCAGCCGACTTCTCTTCACTCTTGCCGGTTGCCGCAAACGCGTCGGCAACAACAGCCACCATCACCGCCCAAACCACATGTCCTGCTGTTCTCACGCTCATCCCCGTTTCTATTGTGCTTCGCTTTTCCGCAGAGGTTAACATATCCACACGCTTATTGCTCGGTCAGCTCAAGTATTCAAGGATTTAGCTGGATAGTCTGTCCTACCCCTCTGTTCCGAATGGAAGCGTTACCTCTTGCTCCTGACCAGCTCCACGGTCACGTCTCGCCCTTGCGGCAGATCTACGAATTTCGCGTGCGGGGCAGCAGGCGAGCGAAGCTCCACGCGCTGCGCAATGTCCGATTTCAGGGTGACGGTAATCCGCTCCGCATCCCAGGCGAGGCTGCGCGCCTCGATCTGGCCGCGGCACCGGACCCCTTCGATCCGGCCCGCCGGCCACTGCTGCGGCAGGGCGGGCAGAAGCTCGATCCAGCCCGGCTGTGAATCAACCAGCATCTTGATGATGATGGCCGGCAGACCGCCGCACAGGTCAACGTTGAAAAGCGATTTGGGGTTGTGCGTCGTCACCAGATTCGGATACCAGTAATTGTTGGCCAGCCAGTCCACCACCTCGTATGACATCGGCGCCTCGCGCAAGCTTGAGACCGCCTGCCCGAGCTGCACCAGGCCGAACGCCATCTCGCCACCATTCTCCTTGCGACGGATCTCCATGCGATAGTCGGCGGCCCGCTTGAAGGCGGCCCGCAGCGCGGCGTTCGTGCCGATTTCAGGAGGCATCCCCACAAAAAGCGGATAAAGATGAGACACATGCCGGTGCGCGTAGTTGTCCTCCAGCAGCGGCGTGGCCCACTCCTTGACCGCGCCGTCGGCGTTGATCAGGTAGTCCGGCATCTTCGCCAGCAGGGCACGCCAGCGCGTCACGCCCTCGGCGTCCGTCCCGAGTTCCTCGCAGGCCGCAATCAGATGGGTCAGCAGCTCCTTGGCAACGGCAATGTCCATCGTGGCGTTCACGCAGGCCTGAGAGGGGTTGTTCTTCGGATTGTTCTCCGGCGAATACGACGGGCTGAACAGCAGCTTGCCGTCGGGGCCCTCGACCAGGAAATCCTCGTAGAACAGGGCCGCCTCGCGCATGAACGGCAAAGCCCGTTTCTGCAGGAACCCGCGGTCTCCCGTGTAGAGGTAATAGTCGTAGAAGAACTGCGCGTGCCAGCCGGCGCCCGCCGTCCAGAACGTCATCGGCCAGGTGCCGTCAAAATGATTGTTCAACCCGTGGCTGCTGACCCGCGAGGCCACGTGGATCCCGCGGCAGCCATACAGCCGCCGGGCGTTCTCGCGGCAATCGGCCATCTGAGCCTCGAGATAGCGGAAGTAGGGCTCCAAACATTCCGCCAGGTTGGCCGACAGATTCGCGGCGATGGCGCTCTGCACGTTGCCGTTCATGGTGAAATCGCTCGACCAAGGGGGGCTCCACGTTCCGTTCCAGATCCCCTGCAGGTTCGGGAACAGCTCGCCGCTGCTGGAGATGATGACATAGCGGCAGGCGTCAAACTCCTTTTCGAGCAACGCGCTGGACAGCTTCCCGACCCGCGAGGCCGCGATCAGCTCCTCCGAGGTCAACGCGTGCTCGGCCGCGCTGCCGCCGAGGTCAAGCCGCATGCGGTTGAAGAGTCCGCCGTGCGCCTTGGCGTGACGGCTGAGCAGAGCGTCGTAATCGGGCCCGACCGCGGACAAGCCCTGCTTAAGTTCTGTAAGCCGCGAAAGATTGAAATCCTTGAGCAATCCGATGCGGATCAAGACCAGCACTTCATCCGCGCCGCGGATCTTGATCTGCTGCCCCTCGACGACGGCTTGGCCGCCCTTGGCCACGACGCGCGCCCCGCCTTCGTAGCCCTGTAAACTTCCCGGCCACTGCCGCTTGAAGCTGCTGCGGTAGCTCAGCCAGCCCTCTTCGGCGGCGATCGCGACATCCTTGATGCCGATCTTGAACATATTCTCAGGGTTCCAGCCGCCGGTGCCCTGCGTCGGCCGCTGAGCCAGTTGCAGGTCGCAGTCCACCATTCCGACGGCAGGGCCGGCAATCGAGAGCACCACGACATCGTCGGGCCGCGACACGAACAGCCGGCGGCCATACGCGCCGCGGTCATCCCGCCAGCGCACGGACGCCACGCCGCTCTGGAAGTCTACCGAGCGCCGGTAGTCCTTCACTTCACCTTTCGATACCATGCGGACGCGCAGGTCGAAGGCGGGTACAAACGGATCGGTCCATCTTTTGCCGCCGAAGTTTTCCGTTTTCGACAGCTCGACCACCCGGTCGGCCGCCCGCTGGTATTGGCCTGCTGCGTTCAGCGCGCGAAGCTCCTGCAGATGGCTGGCGGTGTCAACCGGCGGCAGGGGCGGGTTGAGCGGCATGAACAGCCGCGCGTGGTTGAGGATGATCGTCTCGTCCAGCGCTTGCCCCATCACCAGCGCGCCGTACGTGCCGTTGCCGCTCACCAGCGCCTGCTCCCACGTCTCCGCGGGCTTGGCGCTGACAAAGCCCCTCTGCGGAGGCACCTCCGCCCGAACGGAAGCGCCCGCACCGCAAAGGAGCGCGAAGGGCATGGCCAAGAGATATGCTTTCATCAGGATGACTCCTTCCTGCGTTGCTTCCCTTTCGTTTTGTCCCAGGCTATCCGTTTTCCTTGTTATCTCTTCTCCGTGTCGAGGCGGAAAATGGTCAGTGAATAGGGCTTGAGGCTGTATTTGAACTCCGGCCCGACGCCTTCGAAAACTGTTTCAACCGGCACGACTTGGGTCGGCTCGTCGAGTGTGTTCTCGGCGGTCGGCGTGTCGCCCGCAAGGGTGATGACGCGTGCGTTGGACTTGATTCCAGCGGCTCCCTGGATAAGGAAAACCGTATCCAGCGGACGGTCACCCGGGTTGACGGCCTTGATGATGAGCTGCCCTTTCTTCTCATCCATGCCACCCAGCGCATAGAGCCCGGCCTTCGGCTGCGGTGGCATCAGCTTCGCGGTCTGGACGAGCTTCCCGTCCAGATAGCAGGAAACAGTGACACCCGCGACCTCGACTTTGATGTCGTACCAGCGGTCGGCCTCAATGCTCCCGTCAGGTCCTTTGCCGATTTCGTGATTGACGCCTCCTTCCTTCTGTTCCACCGCGAAGCGCGTGTTGCCCCAGCCGCCGCTATTCCAGTGCGCCATATTCTGTGGGTCCTTGACGTGGAACAGGATCAGGAAACCTTCGGCGCCGCCCAGCTTGCGGGCTTTGAGCGTCAGCGTGTAATCCGTCCACGACGGATCGCCGGAAGTCGCCAGCAGATTGTTTCCCGAGGCCGATTGGCGCAAAACCCCGTCCTGCACCTTCCAGTCGCCGCCGAGCAGTTTCCAGCCGCCGGTGCCCTTGGCAAAATCGCTGCGGTACAGCGTCTTGCCGGCCTGCGTCACCACGATGTCCTTATACTCGGCCTGCGTGTCCCACGTGCCGACGCCGATTACGCCGCCCGCCTTAGGAAGAGGCTTGCCCATTTCCTCCGCGGTTGTCGCGAGCGTCACGTCGGGGCGGTGCGAACCGAACATCGTCTGAACATGATAGGAGGTGCGGCCGGTGCTGCGCGAGCTGTCGAAGCGGATCAGGTTGACCGGCCATTCGCGGTTGTTGACGTTCTCGAACAGTGGCGCGTAGGAGGACATGACGACCACATCCGAGTTGCGCTCCATGCCGATCATGAAGGACGCCTCGGACAGCGCGCCGAGCAGGTTGCCT
>CAZXVN010000270.1:0-2710 GCA_964643945.1 uncultured Lentisphaeraceae bacterium
GATTCGGAATTAGCCGTGATTATGCTGACCGGTTTCGCCGCCGTAGGCACGGCACAGGAGGCGATCCGCAGCGAGGCGAGCGACTACATGGAAAAGCCGTTCGATGCCGCGGAAATGCGCCGCACCGTCCAACGACATATCGAGCAGACCCGTCTGAGGCGCAAGCGGAGCAAACTCGTGAGCGAGGCGGACGCACTGGACCGGCGTCTCAGCGAACTTCAGGGAAAAGACCGGTTGGCGGAGTTGGGACAATCCTCTTCGGAGTTCGTCCACGACCTGCGCAACGCCCTCGCCATGGTCACCTGTTCGTCGAACCTGCTGCGCCTGGAGTTGGAAGAGTTGCAGCAGCGGCAGGCGACCACTCCGTCGGAGGCCAGCCGCTACCTTGACATGCTCGAGAACGCGATGCGGCAGTGCGTCGAAATGCTGGACACGTGGCAGCGCCTGATCCGGCAAAGCCCCCAGCAGCAGACGCCGTTCCGCGTCCACGAGTTCGTCTGCGCCTGTGTGGAGACCTGCCGGCCTGCGACGCAGGCCGCCCGCGCCCATATGGCATGCGAGACCCACGGCGATGACGTCGACCTGCTCGGCGACCGCGTGCAGCTCGCACGCGTCCTCACCAACCTCATACAGAACGCGATCCACGCCCTGCCTGCCGACAACGGGTTGATCCGCGTTCGCTCAGAAATCCTCGACACGTCGGTTCGCGTGAGCGTGTGTGACAACGGGTGCGGCATTTCGGAAGCGAACATGCAGCACATTTTCTCTCCAAATTTCACCACTCGACGCACGCTCGGCGGCATGGGGCTCGGGCTGTTCATCGCCCAAAAAGTTGCTCAGGCGCACGGCGGCACTCTGACTGTTGAAAGCACCGTCAATCAGGGGGCGACTTTTACCCTCCTGTTGCCACGAGCCAGTCGGTCACAGGTGACGGCGCGGCTTTAAAGGGAACGGGAAAAACGCCCAGACCTCGTCTTTGTACTGCCGGTAGGCGGAGCCAAACAGCTCGCTGAGAAAGCGCTCTTCGTAATAGGCGCGGGTGATTTCCAGCGGGATGAAGACCAGCGTGCCGAAAAGCAGGGACCCCCAGGCACCCAGAAACACCGGCAGCCCGACAATTTCCAGGCAGGCGCCGAGATAAAGCGGATGGCGCATGATCCGGTAGGGACCTTCGCGCACCAGATGACGTGCGCCGCCGATGTCAGAAACGTCCACATGCCACTGGTGGCTGAGCGCGTGAAACGCCCAGTAACGCAACGCTACGCCCGCCCCGTAAACCGTCGCGCTGGCGGCGACGAGCCCCATACACGGAAAGCGCCGCCGCAGCAGAAACTCGGCGGCCGCACCCCCTAGCGTCAGCGCATACGCGTAGCCGACGGCGATCGCCGTCCAGTCTCGCCCCGCACCGCCGCACGCACGGCCCAGTCCCTGCCGCAGATACATGGCCCACATCCGCTCCACGCAGACTGCGACAAAAAAAACCACGCCCACGGCTTTGCCCACAAACTGCGGCGTGAACGGGTACAGTACCACCGGGAGCAAGACCACCAGAACGGCCATCAAGGCCACGCCATGGAACAAGAAGGCAAAACACCTCATCGGCCAAGCCTTTGCGGCGCTCTGCGTGTGTGCGGGTGTGTCGGTGTTTAACATCGTCTGTTCAGGAATCGCAAAGTCGCATAGCAGCCGCGCAACGGTTGCTGCGCATCCATTACCCGTGCGCCTGACCGCACCTATTTCTTCTTGTCGTGAAGCTGGTCGCCGGCCACTGCACCTGCGGCTCCGCCGACCACGCCGCCAATCAAAGCGCCCGTGCCGCGGTTATCGCTGCCCGCCGCCGCCGCACCAATCAACGCGCCGCCCGCCGCGCCTGCCGCGCCGCCGATCATCGCGCCCTCATGCCCATTCGTCGTCTCGCAACCGGTAACCAGCACCGACGCCGTCATCACCAGACCTGCCACCATCCAGCCGATTCCTTTTTTCATACACCCTCCTGATTGAATTGCGATTAACAGAACGGTACGAACATATCACAAAACCCGGTGCGCGACAACCTTGAGATGCGCCCTGTTCAAACATCCGGCCACTGGCCACTGGCGTCCACTGGCCGCGACCCTCGTTATTTGTCTTTCCGGTCTTTCCCCTTTGCATCCCACTTTCAATTTCGCTAAAATACGGCCAATCAAGGCGCAGAAGCACGGACAACAGGTGTTCGGTGTCGCGTCAAAAAACAAAAAGGTGGGTGAAAATGGCTCTGTCACATAAGCAACTGTTCGTGGTGTCATGCGGGTTGGCCCTTCAGGCCGCGATTCTCGTCCTCATCAATGGGTTTATGCCGAAGATAACGCACAGCATGGACATGATGTGGATCGCGTTTCAAGCATGGGCGGTTTATTTTGTTGTAGGCTGTACGGCCATGAGCGGCGTAAAAGCGTGGATCGGTTATGTGACCGGCATCATCGCATCCATTGCGATCATCAAGCTGATGGGCGTCCCGGGGATCAAAGACCTGCCGACCATCGGCGGCGTAAATCTGGTTTTGGCGACCGCTGTCTTCATCGTGGTGATCCCCGCAATCATGACCGAGAACCTCAAAAACACGGTGCCCGCGCTTTTCATTGGCTCGGGCGCGTTCTTCGCCACGCTGGGTTCCACCGCGCTGGCTCAGGTCGTCCCGAGTGGTTGTCCAGACACCCCGTTGCTTTACGCG
>CAZXVN010000271.1:0-7669 GCA_964643945.1 uncultured Lentisphaeraceae bacterium
CCGTAATGGCGACATGACTGACTCCCTTCCGTTAAGGGCCGCCGCACCATGCGGCGGCCGCGGAAGTCAGTATACGCCTCGGTAAATTAAAAAACCGCCTCGCGTCGGAGTCTTACTCCGCGCTAGCGGTTCCGTTCAACAGTGTTATTGAGCCTACCTCGCGTAGGGACAACCCCCATGTAAATGGAATGAAGCGTATCGTTCCGGGTGGTAACCGTCAAGCGCTTAATTGCTTGTCCATCAGCATATTTTACCGGCACCCCACTTTGCGCTTGCGGTTAAAGTAGGCTTTTTGCAAACTATCGAAATCGGCTTTATGCGGTAGCGTTGCTTGAATGACCCAGAGGGCCATCATAAAGCCTACCTCGGAGGAAAACATGGACACGACGCCAATCATTTTCGAGGACTGGGAGCCAGCCTTGGGGTCGGACGTTCCTGCAGACCGGCGCCGGGCCTATCGCGAAGCCATTGTGAAATTCAGATACTGGCTCCGGGAGACCGGCAAACCGCCGATCGCCGAGACCTTCAAGGAGCATCTGGAATGACTTATGAGATGAACGACGTGCCGTCCGCAGGGGCGCGTGACCTGGGCGGCTCGGATTGGGAGAAGGCACTGGTGAGTCGTATTCGCGAAAGGAACTTGGCCTGGACAAGCGAAAAGACCTACCGGGGGTGGTGTAGGCGCTTCATAGCCGCCTGCGGCGGCAAGCCGGTCAACGGATTGGATCATGGGGACGTGCGCAAATGGCTGTCCGATCTGGCCGTGAAGGAGCGCGTTTCCGTGGCCACGCAGAGCCAGGCCCTCAACGCCGTGGTCTTCTTCTTCCGCGAGGTGCTGAAGCGCGATCCGGGGGACTTCAGCGATTTCACGCGGGCGCGCCGGGGGCGGAAGGCGCCTTCGGTATTGACGCAGGCGGAGTGCAAGCGGCTGTTCGAAGCGATGGAAGGGACAAGCCGCCTGATGGCCGAACTCATGTACGCGGCGGGGTTGCGCTTGTCCGAGTTGCTGCGGCTGCGGGTGAAGGATGTGGACTTGGAGCGGCTGCAGCTTGCCGTGCAGTTCGGCAAGGGCGGCAAGAGCCGCCTGACCATGATTCCGCCGAAACTGGAGCCCGCGCTGAGGGCTCACCGCGAGCGGCTGCGGGGCTTGCACGCCAAAGACCGAGAGGCCAACCTGCCGGGCGTGGAACTGCCCGAGGCGCTGGAACGCAAGTGGCCGAAGGCGGGCGATAAGTTCATCTGGTTCTGGTTCTGGCCTTCGCGCAATCTGATGCGCGACCACCGCAACGGCATTGTCCGGCGGCACCATGTGCTGGACGTGACGTTCCAGAAGGTGATCCGCGAGGCGGTGGAGAAGGCGGGGTTCGACAAGCGCGTGTCGCCGCATACGCTGCGGCACAGTTTCGCGACGCATCTGCTGGCGAGCGGCACCGGCATCCGCGATGTTCAGGATCTGCTGGGCCATGCGGACATATCCACGACGGAAATCTACCTGCACACGGCACAGTATACCGGCATCGGCGTGCGCAGCCCGTTTGACACGCTGTGAAAGGTTTCCTATGTCCGACATCATCATCACCGGCGCGCGGCAGCACAACCTCAAGAACGTGAACGTGCGCATCCCGCGCGACTCGCTGACCGTCGTGACGGGTCTCAGCGGCTCCGGCAAGTCCTCGCTGGCGTTCGATACCCTCTATGCCGAAGGCCAGCGGCGGTACGTCGAGAGCCTTTCGGCCTACGCGCGCCAGTTCCTCGACCAGATGCAGAAGCCCGAGGTGGACCACATCGAAGGGCTTTCGCCCGCAATCTCCATCGAGCAGCGCACCTCGGGCGGAAATCCGCGCTCCATCGTGGCGACGGTCACGGAGATCCACGACTACCTGCGCCTGCTCTACGGCAGCGTCGGCAAGGCGCACTGCCCCTCCTGCGGCAAGCCGGTGGCGAAGCAGAGCGCGGAACAGATCGTCGACCTCCTGCTCGCGTTCCCGGCGGGCACGAAGCTCGTCCTGCTCTCCCCGCTGGTGCGCGGCCGCAAGGGGCGGCACGAAGAGGTGTTCGCGGCGATCCGGCGGCAGGGCTTTGTGCGGGTGCGCGTGGACGGCCAGATGCTGGCGCTCGACGATGTTTTGAAACTCGACAAAAACAAGGCGCACACGATCGAGGCGGTGGTGGACCGGCTCGTGGCAGGCGAAGGCGTGCGGGCGCGCCTGGCCGACTCGGTCGAGCTGGCGCTCAAGCAGGGCGAGGGCCTGATGCGCGTGCAGAGCGTTCTGCCTGACGGCAAGCCCGCCGCATGCAGAGCGGGAGCAAACGATGGGGTAACTCGAACGCCGAACGTTGAACATCGAACGCCGAACGTTGAAGTTATCGACAAGGAGCATGAAGAACTCTTTTCCGAGAAAAACGCTTGCGCCGACTGCTCGATCAGCTTTGAAGAATTGAAGCCGCGGGCGTTTTCATTCAACAGCCCCTACGGCGCGTGCCCGGTCTGCGCGGGGCTGGGCTCGCGCCTGGTGTTCGACGAGGAGCTGGTGGTGCCCGACAAGGACCTCTCGCTGGCGGACGGGGCAGTCCAGCCGTGGCGGCGCGGCGGTTTCCGCATGGTGGTCTACTACAAGCATCTGCTCAAAGCGGTGGCAGCCGCGTATGGGATCGACATGGACACGCCCTACAAAGAGCTGCCGGAGGCCTTCCGGCAGGTGCTGCTGCACGGCTCGGGCGAGGAGCCGGTGGCCTTGCGGTTCTGGATGCGCGGGTCGTGGCGCAAGACCGAAAAGCCTTTCGAGGGCGTGCTGCCGAGTCTGGTGCGGCGTTACAGCGAGTCGGAGATCGACGAGGTGCGCGAGAAGCTGCGGCAGTTCATGAGCAGCCAGCTCTGTCCCGAATGTCACGGCGCGCGGCTGCGCCCCGAGTCGCGCGCCTGCACCGTTTCCGGCCGGTCCATCGTGGAGGTGATGGCGATGACCGTTAAGCAGAGCCTGGCCTTTTTTAACGGGCTCACGTTGACCGCCGCCGAGGAGAAGGTCGTTGCCGAGGTGCTGAAAGAGATCCGCCGCCGGTTGAAATTCCTGTCCGACGTGGGACTCGACTATCTGGCGCTCGAGCGTGAAAGCTCGACGCTTTCAGGCGGCGAGATGCAGCGCATCCGGCTGGCGACGCAGATCGGTTCGGGGCTGGTGGGCGTGCTGTATGTGATGGACGAGCCGACCATCGGCCTGCACCCGCGCGACAACGAGCGGCTGATCGGGATGCTGCACCAGTTGCAGCAGCGCGGCAACACGGTGGTGATCGTCGAGCACGACGAAGAGATGATCCGTACGGCCGATTACATTGTGGACCTGGGGCCGGGGGCGGGACGCGAGGGCGGCGAGGTGGTTTATCAGGGCGATCTCCAAGGGCTGCTGGCGTGTGAGCGGTCGCAGACGGCGGCCTATCTCTCGGGACGCAAGCGGATCGAAAGGCCGTCCGCACGCGTGAAGCGCGGCAAGGCCCGCCTGAAGATTTCCGGGGCATCCGAGAACAATCTCTAGAACATCGATGTGGAGATCCCGCTGGGCTGTTTCGTGTGCGTGACGGGGGTGTCGGGATCGGGCAAATCCACGCTGGTGAGCGACATCCTCAAGAACCATCTCTTCCGCGTCTTGTACGGCTCGAAGGAGAAACCCGGCGCGTTTAAGAAGATCACGGGCGTGGAGTTGCTGGACAAGGTCATCGAGATTGATCAGAGCCCGATCGGCCGCACGCCGCGCAGCAACCCCGTGACCTACACGGGCGCGTTCACGCCGATGCGCGAGCTGTTTGCTGCAACGCCTGCCTCCAAGGTGCGCGGGTACGCGCCGGGACGTTTCAGTTTCAATGTCAAGGGCGGGCGCTGCGAGGTGTGCAAGGGCGACGGCATGCGCTGTCTGGAAATGCACTTCCTGCCGGACGTGTATGTCACCTGCGAGCAGTGCAGCGGCCAGCGCTACAACAAGGAGACGCTGGAGATCCGTTACGGCGGCAAGACCATCGCCGAGGTGCTGGACCTGACGGTCGAGGACGCGCTGGAGTTTTTTCAGCCCGTGCCGATGATCGCCAACAAGCTGCGGACGCTTTCGGAAGTCGGGCTCGGTTACGTGCGGCTGGGGCAGTCCTCGACGACGCTGTCGGGCGGCGAGGCGCAGCGCATCAAGCTGGCGGGCGAGCTTTCCAAACGCGCGACCGGCAAGACGCTCTATCTGTTGGACGAGCCCACGACCGGGCTGCATTTCGAGGACGTTCACAAGCTGTTGGATCTGCTGCTGCGGCTGCGGGCGTCGGGCAACACCGTGGTGGTGATCGAGCACAACCTCGACGTAATCAAATGTGCGGACTACATCATCGATCTCGGCCCCGGAGGAGGGGACGAGGGCGGACGGCTGGTGGCCGCGGGCACGCCGGAACAGATTGTGGCCTGCAAGGCTTCATACACCGGTCACTTTCTGAAACGGATTCTGGCCTGACAGACACGGCATCAAAGAAAAGGAGCAGTTATGAACAGACGGGCATTCCTGAAGACAACGGGTATCGGCCTGATGGCCCTCACGCTGCCAAAAAAGTGCGTGGGAGCATCCGATGACACCCCTGCAAAACAGACCCCCAACATCATTTTCATTCTTTCCGATGATGTCGGGCTCAGTGAGATCGGATGTTGTGGAGGCGATCATTATAAGACGCCCAACATTGACGCGCTGGCCCAAACCGGCACGCGGTTCGAGTACAGCTACTCGACTCCGCTGTGCGGTCCGTCGCGCTGCCAGGCGCTGACAGGCCGCTATCCGTTCCGCACGGGGCTGATCAGCAATCAAAGTCATAACGCCGTCAATCCCGGCAAAGAAGTGATGCTGCCTACGGTGATGAAGAAGGCCGGCTATGCCACCGCCGCCGTCGGCAAGTGGGGCCAGATCTGCCTGGGACCCGGCGAATGGGGCTTTGATGAATACCTGAGCTTCAAGGGCAGCGGGCGTTATTGGGCCAGTCAGAGTCCGTCGTATGTCGTCAACGGCCAGGCGAAGGAACTGTCAAAGGCGGAATATCTGCCGGATGTGATGCACAACTTCCTGGTTGACTTCATCACGCGCAACCAGGCGAAGCCGTTTTACGTTCACTATGCCATTTCGCATATGCACGGCCCCATCCTTCGCACGCCGGACAGCAAGGCGGCCGAACGCGGCGAGGGAGCCCTGTATGCGGACAATGTGGCCTACATGGACAAGCTCGTCGGAAAAATTGTCGCCGAGCTGGATCGCCTGCATCTGCGCGAGAAGACCCTGATCGTCTTCACGGGCGACAACGGCACCGCGCGCTTCGGGGCGGATAAGTCAACGCTCGGCGGGCGCCCGGTGAACGGCCATAAGGCCACCATGCTCGAGGGCGGCAGCCGCGTTCCGCTGATCGTCAACTGGCCCGGCACAGCACCTGCGGGCAAGGTCAACCGCGACCTCACCGATTTCAGCGACTTCTTTTCGACGTTCGCGCAGCTGGCTGGCGCGGCGCTGCCTGCAGGGGTTGGGATCGACGGGCAAAGCTTCGCTGCGCAGATCAAGGGCGAGAAAGGACAGCCGCGCGAGTGGGTGTATGTGGAACTCAACGGCAAATCTTATGTCCGCAACAGCCGGTTCAAGCTGACGAACGGAGGCGACCTCTTCGACCTGAAAGACGCGCCGTTCAATGAAATTCCTGTGCCTGCGGACTCAGCCGAGGCAGAGGCCGTAACGGCACGCAAGCGACTGAAGGAGATCCTCGACCAACACCGCGCGGCTCCCGGCATTGCCCTCGCACCGAAAAAAAAACAACAGAAGAGCGCGAAAAAAGACAAGAAACAGTAAGCCCGCCGCCCGCAGAGCGGGAACAAACACAGGGATAATGAGAACGCCGAACGCTGAACATCGAACGTCGAACGCTGAAGTTATCGACAAGGTTGAAACGGGGTCAGGCGCGTGGAGATGAGCACGGCCGACTGGTGGTTGAGGAGATTTACTGAGGAGATTTACTGCTTGCTTTGATTGCCAAGCAGGGCTAACGTAAAACACTGTCGTTTGGTTTCACTTCTGCGTTTACCGCATAAGGCAATCGACCAGCAAAAGGATAAATCCATGAGAAACCTGACACCATCGAGGGTGGCATGCACGGCAATGGCGGTTCTGTTGACCGGTGCAGGGTTCGCGGCTGAAAAACCAGGACCGGTATCGGAGGGTTCGGCAATGACGGCAATGACCAACGCGGTGACAGTTAAGGCCCAGACGCTGTGCCCAGTGATGGGCGGACCGGTCGACAAGAGTAAGTTTGTTGACTGCGGCGGCAAACGCATCTATGTGTGTTGCGGAGCGTGCATTGCCAAGATCAAAAAAGATCCGGCCAAATACGTGAAGCAACTTGAGGATCAGGGA
Source organism: uncultured Lentisphaeraceae bacterium (assembly GCA_964643945.1). Classification (GTDB taxonomy): domain Bacteria; phylum Verrucomicrobiota; class Kiritimatiellia; order RFP12; family UBA1067; genus JAHFSX01. Next base: position 6,408 of record CAZXVN010000271.1, read on the forward strand.
ATCACATTAGACAAGGCAGAAGCGGCTGCGAAAGCCAAGTAACCCCTCTGATAGTTACGCCGCATGCCGGAATCGATGAGGTTCCCTTTGAAGCGAGCGGGTTTTATACTTTCGCTGTTTGCAGGCGCAGCGGCGACGGCCGCTGACGTCGATCCGTTTGCGGGCGTGGCGGCTGCGCCGCAGTCCGTCACGAATGCCGCTGCTTTGTCGGCGCGGGGCTGGGACGACAACCTGATTTTGCGCAAGGAGGTGTATCTGCTGTTTGCGGCCGGGCGTGACAATGACGACGAGACGCATGACATGATGTCACGTCTGTCGGCAGGGTTCGAACTGCAAAAACGTTTTGCCACTGCGACACGCACGTTGGCTTCAGTCGACTATCAGGGGCGCATCGTTTACCGGGAGCACACGTTAGACACGGCGGCCGATCCGATGGGGCGCGACGCTTCGCAGTGGGAGTATGAGACGCACAACGCGTATGCGGACTTTTACAACCTGTTCGGCGAGCCCGGGCGCTTCAACCTGCGGGCGGGCTACTTCTACCAGCCCTTCGGCCTCAACCAGCAGACCGATACGCACGGGACGCTCTTGCAGCTTTCAAACGACCGCCTGTTCGGTTCGGATCGCGATTGGCAGACGACGCTGTATGGCTCGTTGACGGAAGAGTTGGATTATATGGTCGGTTATCTGTTGGGATCCGGGTCGGATTTCACGATGGAAGGGCAGACGGGCATGGGCGTCGCGCGCGTGGCGCTGAATAACGACTGGCTGTTCGACCACGGACTTGAGGGTGGCGTGAGTTATGCTGCAGGAGAACGTGTCGACGAGCATGCGCTGATGCGCAGCTGGTCGGTGTGTCAGGCGACTCGCGGAGACCCGGTGATCAGCACGTGGCGGGCGGGGGTGGATGTGCGCAAAAGGATCGATTCCAATGTCGGCCCCTTCACGCTGACAGGCGAAACCGCGATGGGCGCCGACGAGGAGGATCCCCTTCTGTCTGGATTGATTCAAGCGGACTGGCTTAATCCCGGGCGGCGTTGGGGCGCGGCGGTGCAGGCCTGGCAATTCTGGCAGGATGTGTCGGACAGAGGCGAGGATGTGACCGACTCGCGTGCGACTCTGGCACTCACGCGATACTTCAGGAATGATGTCGGCAACGCGAATCTGCACTGGATCGCCTGGGCGGTGGAGCAGCAGCTCCGCCAGACGGACGGCCCTGAAGACACGCTGGTGATGTTACAGTATTACCGGTATTCGTGAGG
>CAZXVN010000272.1:0-6888 GCA_964643945.1 uncultured Lentisphaeraceae bacterium
GTGTCCCGCCTTCTTGACGGGCTGAGATGCGGTCCTGGCCTAGCCGTTACGTTTTTCAAAAGTCTTCATGAAATCGACCAGCGTCTGGACACCTGCGACGGGAAAGGCGTTGTAGATCGAGGCGCGGATGCCGCCCACGGAACGGTGGCCCTTGAGCTGCTTCATGCCGGCCTCGGAGGCCTGCTTGATGAAGAGCGTTTCGAGTTCCTCGGTGGGCAGGCGGAAGGTCACGTTCATGTCGGAACGGAACTCCTTCTTGGCGGTGCCGCGATAGAAGCCGGAGGCATCGATGGTATCGTAGATAAGCTGTGCCTTGTCGCGGTTGATGTTGAACAGGTTCTGCAGGCCCGTCTTTTTGAGCCAGCGGGTAGTGAGGCAGAGCATGTAGATGCTGAAGCAAGGAGGCGTGTTGTAAAGCGAGTTCTCGTCGATGTGCGTCTGGTAGCGCAGCATGGTGGGCAGGGAGATGTTGCCTTGGGCGGCGAAGTCTTTGCGGATGGCGACGAGCGCGACGCCCGCCGGGCCGAGGTTCTTCTGTGCGCCGGCGTAGAACACCGCGAATTTGCCGTAGTCCAGCGGGCGGGAGAGGATGTCGGAGGACATGTCGGCGATGAGCGGCGAACCGGTTTCGGGCATCACCTTCAGTTGCGCACCGGAGATGGTCTCGTTGGTGGTGATGTGACTGTAAGCCGCGCCGGGGGTCCACTTCATTTCGCCTGCGTCAGGCATGCGGGTGGGAATGTCCTTCTGGCAGTCGGCGGCGAGATTGACGTTGCCGATGAGGCACGCCTGCTTGACGGCCGCAGAGCCCCACGAGCCGGCGTTCACATAATCAGCGGTCTGGCCTTCGCCCAAGAAGTTCATCGGGATCATCGCGAACTGGAGGCTCGCGCCGCCTTGGAGGAAGAGGATGGCGTAGTCATCGCCGAGGCCCAGCAGCTCTTTGACGTTGGCGAGCGCCTCGTTGTGCAGGGCATCGTATTCCTTGCCGCGGTGCGACATCTCCATGACGGACATGCCGGAGCCTTTGTAATCGACCAGATCGGCTTGGGCTTCCTGAAGGGCTTCCAAAGGCAGGACGGCGGGTCCCGCGCTGAAATTGTAGACTCGTGCCATGGTTGTTCTCCTGAGTGTTAGACCGTCGGCGGGTTCTTTGAACCGTCTTCGGCTATGAACAAGGCATAATAATGCCCATGTGACTGGGCGTTGTCAATGCGGGAACGCCGTCTTCTTCACCCCGCCTGCTTCAACACAAGAAAAGAGGGGCGCATTTACTTTGTCAATCGACCCTTCAAGCGGACCGGCGAAAATGTTCTCGGGCACAGGTTGACCATTCTCAGGCGGTGTGATATTCTTACGCCTCATTTTTTTATGGAGAGAAGTAGGAGAAGCCCAATATGAAGATGATGTATCAGCCTTCGAAGATCAAGCGGGTTCGTAAGCTCGGCTTCCGTGCACGCATGTCCAGTAAGGGCGGACGCGCGTTGCTCAACGCCCGTCGCCGCAGGGGCCGCATCAGCCTGACTGCGGTGTAACGGTGATGCCCGAGGGCGGCATGAACGGCCCAGAACAGAGCAAGGATAACGGTGTGCCGCTGTCTGGCCCCTTCCGGCTCGATTCATCAAAATACAAGCGTGTTTTTGCTGAAAAGAAATCGTTCTACGGTCGTTCAGTGGTGATGTGGGTCATGTGTACGTCGGACGCCGGCCGCAGGGTCGGCGTTGTCGTTTCCAAGCGGACATTTCGGCGGGCGGTGGATCGTAACCGGGCCAAGCGGCTGATGCGCGAGGCGTTCCGGTTGAGTCGGCACAACCTGATGCCGCAGGTGGACATGATCCTGATCGCACGGGCTGGCATTGCGGGCAAGAGGTGTCAGGAGGTGATGCAGGATTTCGAGCAGGTCTGTCGTCGTGCACGCGTGTGGCAGGTGGCTGCATGGGCGGGCGGCACGCATGAGTGACGGAGGTGCGGGTGAGAAAAATCCTGTCCGTCATCAGCCGAGCGGCGAGCGGCGTGCTCATTCTGACCGTGCGGGCGTATCAGGTGGCGCTCTCGCCGCATATCGGCAAGTGTTGCCGTTTCACGCCCTCGTGTTCGACGTACTGTATCGAGGCGTTGCGCGTGCACGGGGTGTTAAAAGGCGGCGGGCTGGCTTTGCGGCGGATCTTGCGGTGCCGTCCGTTCGGACCGTCAGGGTACGATCCGGTTCCGCCGAGGCAGAACAGGGCGGACACCGCAGGTCGCCCGCACACGTAGGGGCAGGCCTGTACGCCTGCCCGCATGTTGAGGATTTATGAACAAACAAGAGCGAATCATTGCCATCCTGCTGGGTGTTGTGCTGGCTGGCTGGGTCTTCTACAGTAGCAAACAGAACGTCAAACAGGCGAAAGAGGCGGCGCTGCATCCGCCGGCGACGGCGGCCGGCGCGGCCGCGACGAACCGGCTGACCCAGACGGTCTTGGCGGCACCTGTGTCCACGGCAGACATGCCCGTAGTGGAAGAGGCGGCGCCGGCTGTGCCCTCTGTTCCCGAAGAGCTTGTGACCCTGCAGGGCGAGGAGATGACGCTGGTCGTCTCCTCGTATGGCGCCGTGCTCAAACAGGTGACGTTGAGCGCGTTCAACGCCGCGCCGGGCAAAGCGGGCGCGAAGAACCCGCCGGTGATGCTTGATTTCGCGACGGCACCGGCCTTGGAGCTGGCCGGCGTGCCGGGATTGGCTGGCAATGCGGTGTATCGTGTGGCGCGCGACGCCACCGGACAGGCGGTGACGCTTTCAACCGCGACGGCACAAGGGTTGGCCGTCTCGCGCCGGATCGAGCTGTTGAAGAACTATCAGGTCAAGGTCACGGACACGCTCCGCAATGCGGGTGAGAACGTGGTGACGCTGGGCACGAACGCGGTGGGTATGGGTGTGATGCGCAAGGGCGATTCGAAAAACGAAATGCTCTCGCTCGACTCACTGCCCGCTCTGGCTGAGGCTAAGGCCCGTCACTGGGGGTCTGAAAAGGCCACCAAGCAGTATCTCGTCGGTGGCACGGCCGGCAGCGGGTTCGGCTGCGGCGGCGCGCCGTCGGCGGCCGGCATGGCCGATCAGGTCACGGTGCCCGTGCTCGAGGCCCAGGCGTGGGTCGCGCTCAAATCGAGGTTTTTTGTGACTCTCTTTTCGTCGTCCGAGACGAACTGCGGGTTCACGGCCCGGATGGCGCGCGACATCTCCAAGCCGACCTATGTGTTGAGCCATCTTTCGGCCCGCGTGCTTTTTCTGGGACGGGTGCTGGGACAGGGCGAGACGCTGACGCGCGATTATATGCTCTATATCGGGCCGAAGAAACTCTCGCTGTTGCAGGCGATGAACAACCGGATGGACGCGGTCATGGAGTTTGGCTTCTTCGCCTGGTTCTGCAAGCTGCTGGTGCCGACGCTCAACTTTTTCCACCGCATCATCCCGAACTACGGTGTGGCGATCATCCTGCTGACCTTTCTGGTGCGTATCATCTTCTGGCCGCTCACGCACAAGAGTACCGTGAGCATGAGGAAGATGCAGGAAATCCAGCCGCAGCTCAAAGAGCTCCAGAAGCAGTTCAAGGACAATCCGCAGAAGCTGCAACAGGAGACCTGGGCGCTCTACCGCACGAACAAAGTGAACCCGCTGTCGAGCTGCCTGCCGATGTTGATTCAGATCCCGGTGTTCATCGCGCTGTTCACGGTGTTGCGCAGCGCGGTGGAGCTGCGTTACGCGCCGTTCCTTTGGATCGGGGATTTGAGCGAGCCGGAAAACCTGCTGGCCGGGGTGCTGCCGCTTCCTTTGAACATTCTGCCGTTCCTGATGTCCGGCACCATGGCGTTGCAGAGCTATCTCACGCCGTCGATGGGTGACCCGCAGCAGCAGAAGATGATGATGGTCATGATGCCGATCATGATGCTTTTCATGTTCTACAGCTTCCCGGCCGCGCTCTCGCTCTACTGGACGGTGAGCCAGGCGCTTTCCATTGTGCAGATGCTGATGATGCGGCAGAAAATCGCGCACAAACACGATCCTGACGGCGGGGTGACGGTCGAGTCTCCGATGACGCGCCAGCAACGTCGCCATGCGGTGAAATAGGTGCGCCCGACACGCCGTCCGCCTTGGCGTTGTCGCCGGCTTCAAGTCCCAGCTCTTCCTGCGCGGCTGGATCTTCCATCCCAGCCGATCCAGCCTCGGTCGGCACCAGGAACCCGGTCAGATACCAACGCGACGGGCGCTCGGGCAGCAGCTCCGTGGCGAAGGCGTGGCTGTTGTCCGGTCCGACCAGATCCAGGCGCAGGGTTTCGACAAGTTTCGTGCGAACGTCCAAGCTGTTCAGGGGGTTTTCCGTTGGGCTGCGTGCCGTTTTCCAGGGTTCTTAACGCGATCATCGGTCTCACGTTCCACAGCTTGCGGTTTGCGGGTCCAGAGCGAGGCAATCGGCCACGCCTGCAATCCTGGCCCGAATGGCAGGGGAGTGTCGCCACCGTAAAAGACGACTCCGCCCGCCCAGGCGTCGCCGGTCAGCAGGAAACGGCCCGGACGTCGATTCCGGTCCACCTCCAGCTTGATGGCCGGAAAGAGGGCAGGCACACGCTGGACTTCATCCACGACCAGCAGTTCACCGGGCTGGCGCACGAACCCGACCGGGTCTGCGACGGCTGCGGCCAATGTTGCGGCATCGTCCAGCGTACGGTAGACCGCGCCTGGGCGGTCGGCGACCAGCTCCTGCACCAGCGTGGTCTTGCCGCTCTGGCGCGCGCCGTTCACAAGCACCACCGGCGTATCCGCCAGCGCCGCCGTCACCTTGTCACTCAGCCCTCGCTTATACATGGCAGTAATTATGCCACATCATGGCAGATTTGCAACTACATCGTTGTAGAGCGATGATTCCCGCTGGGCGAGATCATGGCTTGTCCTTTGTTTGTTGTTGTCTGTTGGCGTGGCTTAGTGGTAACCTTTTGCTGCGAAATACAAAACCATTAGCAAAACATAAGCACACCCTATGCTATCCTGTCAACCTTCCTTGGCGCAAAGGTTTAAAGGGTCGCTGTTTGCGATTTAGAGTCTGGTTCTATGGGCTATGAATGGAATATCCGCCCGCGCGGGCATGAGTGTAGTGTTTGCGCGCAGCCGTTTGTGGACAAGAAGCCGTGCGTGTCGGTCTTGCGCGAGATCGATCACGCGTATGAACGCTTGGATTGCTGCCTAGGCTGTTGGCAGGGAACCCCGCGCGACTGGACGCCTTTTAGCGTGTGGGAAGGCGAGTACGAGGCCCCCGCGCCTGCATCGCTCAAAGACGAGCCGATCAAAAAAGAGACCGCCGAGAGCGTGTTGCGCCGCCTGATTCTGCTCGAGGACCCGGCGATGCAGAACGTGGTGTATGTGCTGGCGGTGATGCTGGAGCGCGGCAAGCAGTTGATCGAGCGCGACGCCAAACCGCACGAGAGCGGCGGCATTTTGCGTGTCTACGAGCACAAGAAAAGCGGGGACACCTTTGTGGTGCTGGATCCGCGCCTGCGCCTTGACCAGCTCGGCGAGGTGCAGCAACAGGTGGTCGCACTTCTCAGCGGCACGCATTCGCTGAATGCGGAAACGGGAAGCCCGAAACTTGAAACTGGACCTGATCATACGTAACGGAAACGTGGTGGACGGCACCGGTGCGGCGGCTCGCCGGGCGGATGTGGGTGTCGCGGCCGATCAGATCACGGCCATCGGCGATCTTTCAGACGCGACGGGCACGCGTGAGATCGATGCGTCCGGCAGTGTGGTCGCGCCGGGCTTCATCGACGCGCACGCCCACTCCGACGCCTATCTGTTGCTCGAGCCCGACGCGCCCAGCAAGCTCGCGCAGGGTGTCACCACCGAAATCAACGGCCAGTGCGGCGGCTCGGCCGCGCCGCGCCTGGGCCAGACGCGCCTTTCTTCCGACTGGGCGTCGCAGACCTACCCGTTCCACACTTCAAGAGGTGTGGAAATGAACCCGCGCCCCGGGCCGACTTGGACCACCGTAGCCAATTACCGCGAGCTGTTCGATGCGGTGCGCCCGGCCGTCAACACCGTGCAGTTCATCGGACATAACACACTGCGCGCGGGGGTGATGGGGTATGTGCCGCAGGTGGCCGCGCCGGAGCAGGTGAAGGCCATGCAGCGCCTTCTAGAACAGGCGCTGGACGAGGGTGGCTGGGGCCTTTCCACCGGCCTTCTTTATCAGCCTGGCAAATACGCGGCCGCCGAAGAGGTGACCCAACTCGCCCGCACGGCGGCGGCCCAAGGCGGGATGTATGCCACGCATATGCGTAGCGAAGGCGATCAGTTGCTGGAATCGGTCAGCGAGGTGTTGACGCTCTCCCGCGAGGCGGGCATTCACGTGCAGATCTCACACCTGAAGACCTCGGGTCAGGCCAACTGGCTTAAGATCGACGCTTTGCTGGACAGGCTGAATCAGGCGCGTGCCGATGGCGTCAACGTGCAGGCCGACCGCTATCCGTACACGGCGGCGTGTACGGATCTCGACGTGGTGCTGCCTGACTGGGCGTCCGCAGGTGGCCGCGAGGCGATCTTGAGCAACCTGCGCAACGCTGAAACGCGCAAGCGGGTGGAAGCCGCGTTGGACAAAGAGGGGCGCGACTGGTCAGGGGTGATGGTCGGCGGCGGCTGGAGTGACGGGGTGCGCGCCTTCAGCGGACGCACGGTGGCTGTGGCGGCGGCTGAACTGGGGCTGACGCCGGGCGAGACGGTCTGTCGGTTCATCGATCTGGACGATGCACGCACGAGCGCTTTTTTCTTCGGCATGTGTGAGGCGAACGTGTGGCGCATCTACGCGCAGCCGTGGATCATGCCCGGCAGCGATGCGTCGTTGCGCGCGCCGTGGGGGCCGCTGG
>CAZXVN010000273.1:0-6361 GCA_964643945.1 uncultured Lentisphaeraceae bacterium
GGTGCGGTAAACATCGGGAAAACATCACGCTGGCGGGGTCGACCGCGTTCCAGCCGTTCGCGGAAAAGCTGGCAGATCACTACATGACGACGCATTCCGAGGTGGCCATCACCATCCAGGGTGGCGGCTCAGCGCTCGGCATCCAATCGGCGCTGTCGGGCGCGGCGCAGGTCGGCATGGCCGATCTCGTCAAACTGCCTAAAGAGGCCGACGCCCTCAAGAGTGTCGTGGTGGCGCGTGACGGGATCGCAATGGTGTTGAATCCGGCCAACACGATCAAGGGGCTGACCATGGAGCAGGTGCGCGGCATCTTTTTCGGCACGATCAAAAATTGGAAAGAGGTCGGAGGTGCGGATCACGCGATCACGGTGATCTCGCGCGAGGCGGGTTCGGGAACGCGGTCGTCGTTTGAACAGATCATCGGCGGCGTGACGCTCACCGGCGACGCGCTCATTCAGGATTCGAACGGAACCATCCGCGAGACGGTGTCCAACGACGCCAATGCGATTGGATACCTCTCTCACGGACTGATCAACGAGAAGATCAAGCCGGTGACCGTGGACGGATTCGCCTGTACGGAGAAGGACATCAAGTCCGGCGACTATAAATTGGTCCGGCCGATATTCTTGGTTTACAAGCCCGACGTGAGTCCGGCGTGCCAGGCGTTCTTGGGCTATCTGCTCACGGCGGAAGCCCAAGAGCTGCTGCACACGAACGGTCTGATTCCCGCGAACTGAGAACAGGCTGATCGCCCTGCCCCCTTACAGCCCCATGAAACTCAACGGCGAAACGATTGTCAAGGCTGTGCTGACAGCGGTGGCTTTTTCGGCGCTCGCCAGTCTGCTGCTGATCGCGGTCTTTATTTTCAAGGAGGGTTTCCCCTTCATGTTGAAGGTGGGAATCTCGGACTTTCTCTTTTCCTCGTCGTGGAATCCGCAGATGGGGCAGTTCGGCATCTACCCGATGATTGTGGCTTCGTTGTATGTGACGCTTGGCGCGATGCTGATCGGCGCGCCGCTGGGAGTGGCGGGCGCTATTTTCCTGAACGAATTCATGCCCAGACCGGTGATGCGGATCATCAAGCCGACCATCGAACTACTCGCGGGCATTCCGTCGGTGGTGTTCGGCTTTTTGGGGGTGATGGTGCTGGCACCGTTCATCCGCGAGCATCTGGGCGGGCCCGGGCTTTCGGTTCTGGCGGCTTCGGTGATTCTCGGGATCATGGTGTTGCCCACGGTCATCAGCATCTCCTCCGATGCCATCGGCGCGGTGCCGAACTCCTATCGCGAGGGGGCGCTGGCGCTGGGCGCAACGCGGTGGCAGAGCGTCCACATGGTCACGATCAAGGCGGCTCGTTCGGGGATTATCGCCAGCATCATTTTGGCGATGGGGCGGGCTTTGGGTGAGACCATGGCGGTGATCATGGTGGCGGGCAACACGGTGAAGATTCCGCATGCGGTTACCGATCCGGTGCGGACGCTGACCGCGAACATCGCGCTCGAAATGGCGAGCGCCACCGGCATGGCGCGTGAAGCGCTGTTCGCGACGGGCGTGGTGCTCTTTGTGGTGATCATGATCCTGAACGGGCTCGCGATGTCGGTGATGAAAGGACGGGGGACGAAGAAATGAGAGTCTCCCCGAGAGTCACGCAAGCGCTGGCCGTCATTATCTTGGGGGCCGCCACGGTGTTGACGCTGATCGTGCTGGTGTTCGTCGGCGTTTTCGTCTTGGCCAAAGGCTTGCCGGGAGTGGATTGGGAGTTTCTGTCCTCCTACCCCAAAGACATGGGCAAGTCCGGCGGGATTTTCCCGACGCTGGTGGGGACCTTCCTGTTGCCGCTACTGGCGATCGCCATCGCCCTGCCGCTCGGTTTGGGGACGGCGGTTTATCTGACGGAATACACGCGCGCGACGCAGTTCACGCGGATTCTGAGGTACGGCACGGACTGCCTGGCGGGCATTCCCTCCATCATTTTCGGGCTGTTCGGCTTCATCTTTTTTGTGGTTATGCTGAAGATGGGCTGGTGCCTGCTTTCCGGCGCTCTGACGCTGGCGATCATGGTGCTGCCCACGATCATCCGCACCTCTGAAGAAGCGATCCGCGCGGTGCCGAATGCGTACCGGGAGGTCAGTTTCTCGTTGGGCGCGACGCGCTGGGAGACGGTCCTCAAAGTCGTGCTTCCGAACGCGTTGCCCGGCATTGTCACCGGCGTGATTCTGAGTATCGGGCGATCCATCGGCGAGACGGCAGCAGTCATCTTCACTGCGGGCTCATCGTTGCGGATGCCGACGACGGCCTTCGACTCGGTGCGGACAATGTCGGTGCACTTCTACATCTTGGCGCGTGAAGGAATCTCGAACGAAAACGCCTATGCAACGGCCGCGGTGTTGATCATCTCTGTTCTTCTGGTGAATATGGTGGCCTACACCATGATGCACCGCTTTATCGCCAAGAGGTCCAAATGAACCCGTCTGCCCCCATTAAGATCGCGACAAAGGATTTCTGGGTCTTCCAAGGCAAGGAGGTCGCGTTGCGGGGCATCACGCTGGATATACCCTCCCATCGGATTCTCGGGATCATCGGCCCAGCCGGTTCAGGCAAGACCACGTTTTTGCGGGCGTTGAACCGGTTGAACGACCTGGTGCCGGAGACACATGTCGAGGGGCAGGTGCTATTGGATGGGCAGGACATCTATCACCCGGCCTTCGACAGGGTTTTTCTCCGCAAGCGGGTGGGCATGCTGTTCGCGTTGCCTGTGGCGTTGCCGATGAGCATTTACGAGAATGTGGTGTATGGGCCGCGGCTGTCGGGCATCCGCAAGCGGTCGCGGCTGGAAGAGATTGTCGAGCGCAGCCTGAAGGCGGCCTTTTTGTGGGACGAAGTGAAGGACCGTCTCCCGATGTCCGGCCTTCGGCTTTCCGGCGGCCAGCAGCAGCGGCTTTGTCTGGCGCGCGTGTTGGCGATGGAGGAGCTGGAGGTGATCCTGCTAGATGAGCCGTGCTCGGGGCTGGATCCCATTTCCACCGCCAAGATCGAGGACGCGTTGACGGTTCTGAAGGAGAGGTACACGATCGTCCTCGTGACCAACAACACCAAGCAGGCGGCGCGTGTGGCGGACGACACGGCTTTCTTTCTGATGGGCGAATTGGTGGAGTACGGGCTGACTGAAAAGATTTTTACCGTTCCGGACGATAAGCGGACGAACGAGTATGTGACAGGCAGGTTCGGATGAGCAGCAGAGACACCGTCATCAGCGTGCAGAACCTTGATTTTTATTACGGCGGATTTCACGCCTTAAAACAGGTGTCTATGCCTGTCCGGGCACGGCACATTACGGCGTTGATCGGTCCTTCCGGTTGTGGGAAGTCCACTCTGTTGCGGACGCTGAACCGCATGAATGACCTGATTCCCGGCGTGAAGGTTACCGGTTCCATCTTGCTCGACGAGCAGGACATTTATGCGGCGGGAACCGATGTCTGTGCCTTGCGGAAACGGGTGGGCATGGTTTTTCAGCGGCCCAACCCATTCCCGCTTTCGATCTACGATAACGTTGCTTTTGGTTTGCGCGTGGCGGGCATCACGAACCGTCGACGCATTGAAGAGATTGTCGAGCGCAGCCTCCAGGCAGCATGGTTGTGGGACCCTCTCAAGGACAAGTTGGCCCATTCCGCTTTGTCGCTGCCGCTGGATCAGCAGCAGCGGCTCTGCGTGGCGCGTCTGCTCGCCGTGGAGCCGGAAGTGATTCTGATGGATGAGCCCTGTTCGTCGCTTGATCCGATCGCCACGGCTCGGATCGAAGAGCTGATGCTCGATCTCAAGGTGAAGTACACGATCGTGATTGTGACCCACAACATGCAGCAGGCCGCCCGCATATCGGATTATTCGGGTTACATGTTGTTGGGTGAAATGATAGAATTCGGCGAAACGGCGGGAATTTTCACAACGCCGATGGATAAACGGACTCAGGATTACATCAGCGGACGATACGGATAAGGCGGGAGCACATGGAACGGCATTTTGACGAGCAGTTAGAGGGATTGAAGAGTCAGCTCATGAAAATGAGCGCGCTGGCAGAGGTCATGATCGCCGATGCGGTCAAGAGCGTGGTTGAGCGAGACGCAGACGCGATCTCCCCGGTCTATGAACGCGAGGAACTCGTGAACCACATGCAGATCGAGGTCGACGAGACCTGTCTGACCTTGATCGCTTTGCACCAGCCGGCGGCGGGCGACCTGCGCTTTATCATGGGCGCGGTCAAGGCGAACTCGGATTTGGAACGTCTCGCGGACGAGGCGGTGAACATTGTTCAGAAGGCTGAGCATTTGCTGAAGGCTCCCCAACTGAAGCCCTTTGAGATGATCCCTGAGATGGCGGTGATCGCCCGCGGCATGGTGCGCGTCAGCCTTCGGGCCTTTGTGAACCGGAACATGGACTTGGCTCGCGAGGTCTTGCTTCGTGATGATCGGCTGGATGAGCTGAAAGCGAAGATAGCCGATGTGTTAACCGCCTATATGACGCAGGATCCTGCCGAAGTGCCGCATGCGCTTGACCTGCTGTTGATCTCGCGCTTTCTCGAGCGTATCGGCGATCACGCCACGAACATCGCTGAGGTTACGATCTTTGTTGTGGAAGGTCTGGATATCCGGCACCACTCGGATCAGCAGCGTCTGGTGAAGCGCCTGACTACGCCTGTTGCGAGTCAGGAAAAACCGCATCTCTTTGGAGGACGGTAGCTGGAAGTCAAAAGGCAGGAGTCGGAATGAAGACGCCCGTGGCGGGCCTCGCCGGATGCGCGGTTTTCTTTGGCATGACTTTTCTCGTCGGCGTTCTGCCGGACACGTTGTATTCCTTGTTGTTTTGCCGCATGTCGGCAGAGATCGCCGCCGCGTTTTTCCATGCGGGAGTGGACGGGACTGCGCTTGTTCTCGGCTCCGGACGTGTCGTTGCGGTGACGCGCGAGTGTGGGGGTTCGGATTTTTTCGCGCTGGCTTGCGCTGTGCTGACTTGGCACACCGTGCGACGGAAAGGCGCGGTGATGCCGCTGTTGCTGGGGTGGTGCGGCGCATGGGGCTTGACACTTTTGACAAACGGTATGCGGGTGATTGTCACTGTCTGGACACGCGCAAGCGTTGAGTGTTTTCTTCCGGAACGATATTATGGTGCTGTGCATCTGGCCAGCGGAGTGCTCGTGTTCTTTCCCGCGCTGATCCTGCTTTGGTGGGTGTGCGTTCGGCACGATTTAAGCGCCAGGACTGAAACTGGAGACTTGAATCTGGCAACGGGAGACCTGATGGACAACACCTCGGAAAGGGAGTGATTGGATGCACGATCAAGCGAACGCCGACCTGTTTCCCACTGTTTTGCGCCGCCCCTTCTCGTTGTGGTGGTTGCTGGTTTTGCCGTCGGTCCTTTTGACGCTGGTGAACAGCTTCAGCTTTTGGCTGATTTGGGGCGAGATGAAGAGCGGAACGCAGGAAACCTGCGCCGGTGTGTTGTTGGCGCTCTCTTTCCTGCCCGCCCTTGGCGGATGCCTTGCAGTGCCGTTCGGCGCACGCAAGCCTGCCGGACTTCCGATGGGGGTCCATGTCGTTGCGGCGTTGCTCTGTCTCACGCATCTGTTTGTCTTCTGTTGGCTCATCGGCGATGTGCTGCCGCAGGACACGCCGGATTGGATCATCGGGCCCTCTTTTGTGTTGATTCAGTTCGCGTGCATGATGCCAGGACTGTTTACGGGGTTGTGGCGCATCGCGGGACTGAGATTAATGGTTACTCCCTTAGCGGATTTCGGACTGTCTTTGCTGATGACCTTTCTTCCGCCCGCACTGCTGTACTTCGTGAGCGTGATGATCCGTTGGATGGGGAGAACGGTTTTTTCATGGCACGGGTCGGAGCACCTGTTTCGCCCCCTGACGATTGCTTTTCTGGTGGCGGGGCCGATGCTTTTTTTCCTGGGGTTACTCCGCTGCCTGATGATCGCCCGCCGTTTCTTTATTCGGCAGGGCGAAAAAAGCCGCGCGTTCCACATGGGCTATGTGGGTTGTGTGGCCTTGGTGTTGCCGGTCGCCGGGTTGTTGCTGAACAAACAGATTCCGTTTCCCGCAGATTTTCAGAATCCGTGGCCGTATCTTCTAACGCTTTTGAACGGCGCGTCATTGATGATGCCGGAGACAGGCAAACTGTGGGTGGATGCAGGGGTGCGTACGTTGCGGCGGGTTCTCTTTCCATTCCACTGCTATTTCTTCCTGGTTTTTCTGCCGTTTTTCCCGCTCTCGATTCTGGCGATTCTGGGAATGGGGACAGGCTTCCTGATTCTCGCGCCAACGCTGCTGTTTCTGGTACACGGGCAGATACCTAAACGGGG
>CAZXVN010000274.1:0-6121 GCA_964643945.1 uncultured Lentisphaeraceae bacterium
AAAATGATCTCGTGCTTGCGCATCTGAACGAGATCTTCGGGATTGGCGTTCGGCAACAGCGCCTGCAACTCGGAAACCTCTTTTTTTTGCAGGTCGGTCAGGTACAGATCCGGCAAGTTCTCGAGATTGGGAGGCTGACAGCCTTCCGCAAGCGGCCCCTTGTTGAGCGGATAGGGTTGCGCGGCATCGCCCTGCGCGGAGGCTGGGTGCTGTCCCGCATACGGCGCCCCTGCGCTGACAGGTTGCTGATCATAATCGACCATGCCGTGGGGAGCCGACGGTTTTCCCATGCCCCGCTGCATGCCGCCCCGCTGGTGATGCTTCTGCGGCCGTTGCGGGCGTCTTCCCCCGTGGCCGCCCTGTCCGCCGCCATCGCGCCGCTCGCCCCGCTCAGAAGAGGGCCGGGCAACCGGATTAGTCGGCGTGCGCGGAGAGAACCGTCCCCACCTTGGAGGCGGGGCACCGGCTGATTCTTGTTTTGCGGACTGTCCCTGCTGGCTATCAGGACTATTCGGGGTTGCTTGTTCAGTATTCATTCATACCTCTTTGTAAGGAAGCGATACACTCTGCCCGCCTCCTGCGCCAACGCAGCGGCGTCAGCATCATTGTTCACTACAAGATGCGCCCGGGCAGCTTTTTCAGCCGCCGGCATCTGTGCGGCGATGCGTCGCCGGGCCTGCTCTTCCGAAAGCCCTCGTACGCGCATTAACCGTTCAAGTTGAATCGCCTCGCTCGAGACGAGACAGATAATCACATCCCACTCTGCGTCCCATCCCTCCTCGAACAAAAGGGGGATCACCGCAGCCTTCATGCGCGGGCTTGGCTCGGCCAGCCAAGCTTGAATCGCCGCTTTCACCAGCGGATGGACAACGCCGTTCAAACGCGCCCTAGCCGTTTCATCCTGAAAGACACAGGTCCCCAGTGCCGCACGGTTGATCCCGCCGTCCGATCGCCGAACGCACTCGCCAAAAAGATCGATGATCGCGTGAACAGCCACGCCTCCTGGCTCCTCCAGCCGATGAACCACATCATCTGCGTCAAGAATATCCACTCCCAACTGAGACAAATAGTTGGAAAAGAGACTCTTGCCGCATGCAATGCCGCCCGTTATGGCAACCCGCATGATCATTCAGATAAGTGACACACGCTAGAATGGCGCATGCCTTCGGTCAAGAATACCATGAAGTGCGCCTACCCACACCAGCGGGAGGCGCACAAGTGATACCGGGGATTTTGTTCGCTGTGCCTGGCGGACTTCTTTCGCAACTCCAAGGCACCTGTCTGACATTCGTTAGGGACGGTTCCCCGAACCATCTACCTACTCGGGCCGAGACGTTTTAACGAGATCGCCGCTGCCCAAGGAAACGGATCAGACAACTAAAGAAAACACGGCCCCGACTTACAGGGCCGTGAATAAAAAGAACATTACGGGGTGGCCACTTCCGGCGTAGCCTCAGGTGTCGCCGTCACCGCACGTGGCGGAACAGCCGTCACACCCGCCCCGCCGCCGACCCCGGCTCCGGACATCAACGCCGACTCGCCACCGCCCGTACGCACCGCACGACCGGCCGGATCAACCAACCGTGCAGTCACGAACACCAGCAGATTGCGCTTGTCTGACTGCTCGGACCGGCTACGGAACAGCCGCCCAATGTAGGGCAGGTCGCCCAAGAACGGAATCTTATCTTCCATCGTCGTACGGGCCTCGGTGATCAGACCACCCATCACCACGGTCGCTCCGTTATAAATAGAGAGCTGGGTCTGCACCGAACGCACATGGAAGAAGGGTTGCTCCATCGGCAGTTCCATGTATTCCGGCTCAGCCACGGTACTCCCCAGCAGAGCTTGAACGGCCGCATCGCTCAGTCCGGCCAAAGAGATCTGCGGTTTCGGGATCGGGATCTTCGCGCCATAGTTCTTCCAGACCGGCTCGGAGACCACCTGCGGGTTGAGCATCAGGTTGATCATCTGGCCTTCGGCGGACACTTCAGGCACGACTTGCAGAATCACGCCGACCTCGCGCATCTCGAAGTTCTGTGGCTCAACCACCGCACCTGTCGTGGTCGACGAAGAGTTGTTGTTGCCCCCCCCGTTGCTCTGCAGTCCAGTCACCTCGAACTCGGTCGGGTAGATGTACTCGGTCACGACCTTCAACACCGCTTCCTGCCCCGACTTGGTCACCACTTTCGGAGCCGAGAGCAGATCCGTGTCAGAACGCTGACTGAGCATGTGAAGGATCATCGAAACATCCGCATTGCCCAAGAAAGCGTTGACGCGCATAAAACTGTCGTTGATGACGACACCCCCTGTCGCGATCGGGTTGCCGGGCGTGTTCAAGTACCGGTTGCCCGTGCTGTAGGTTGTGCCGTCAATCGCATTCACCGACGCGTTATGATCGTAGGCATTGACATATCCCGGGGCGCCCGAATAAATGCCCGTTCCAGGTACAATCCCGCTTGCGGGGACACCCGGAACAACGTATTGCACCGGAATGAAGGCGTTGTTTACCGGCCTCGTATAGTACGTCAGCTCCCGCCCGCCGGGCGACAGAATCGGCTGGCCGTTCAAGTCGGTCAACGGTTGCGTCGCTCCATTGGCGTCGATATACGTTTGCTGCGTTTGAGGCATCTCTTTAGAGGTAAACTCGCGCAAGTTCAGCGCCTTGTCCAAGAATCCGCCCGCGTCAAAGCTAAGATCGCTGTTGAGCAACCACTCGAAGCCCAGCGAGTTGAGGTCTTTCTGAGAGACTTCCACAAAACGCGCCTCAATCTCGATGAGACGGGGAGTCACGTTCAAATCCTCAAGCACCTGTTCGAACACCGCGAGTTGCTCGGAGGTATTGGTTACGCGCAGTTTACCGATGGTGGCCATATACGAAATCGATGAACCATCCGGCCACTGCACGCCCATCTGCTGAAAGAACGTTTTCCAGTCCTGCTTGGCGTCCATGTTCGATTTGGTCATGAAGGTGGTGTCACCACCCGCCGCCGCGCCACCCGAGGGCTGCCCCAATTCACCCTGAGCCGATGCGACGCGATCCGACAAGGTGGCCAACACATTATACGAACGGGCGATCAAATCGGCGTCAGGATCGTTCGCCGGCACGATCATCACGATATTGCCGCGGATGCGGAATTTCATGCCGGTCACGTCGCAGACCAGCTTGAGCGCATCGTAGAGGCTGATGAAACGGGCGGTCAGCGCCGAGATCTGTGGCACGCCCCCGGCCGCGGTCGCCGCAGAAACAGGAGCGAACGGATCGGCAGGGGCTGCCGCCGCATCGCCGGCGGCCGGGGCGGCAGAAGCGTTCGACGACAACTTGAGCACGAGGTTCACACCCCGCTGCTCGACCGGAATCTCAGGTTTGTCATAATCGCGGCTGGCGTCTTTGAAGAAGTCGACCGCATCGATGATCGTGGCCGGCGGACGGAAAGTGACTTCGGGGATTACAATATCCTTCAATTTCTGCTGTACAATCTGTTCAGCGGTCTTGCTGCCGCTGATCTGCGCGACCTTTTGCTTGGAGGTCACATCGCCCTTGCCCTTGGGCAACTGAGAACTCTCGATCGCGTAGCGCTCCGGCGTCCACGTTTTGCGAACATCGCTGATCATCAGGCTGCGGGTGGCTTCGAACTCCACATCTGCCACATCCTTCAGCCGGTCTGCAATGCGGTTGCGCAGCTCCATGGCTTCGGTATTAGAAGGATAGTCGCGCAACACCAGCTCGCACGATTCCAAGGCCTTGTCGTACTCGCTTGTCGTAAAGTATTGACGGGAGCGACGAAGCAGGCGACGGACGTCCTCGCGCTGCTCTTTGTAATCCGCCTCGTTGATACGATGGGAAATACTCGATGCGTCGGCGGCGACTTTGGACGGCTCCTTTTTTAAGGTCTCGATCAACCGGCCCGCCTGCGGATGACCGCGCTCCAGCGCTTGGGCGGCCAAGGGCAAGGCTTTCTCGTAGTCCCCCTTCTTCATCGCCGCTTTGGCCTCACTATAATAAGCCTCGCGCATGCCAGCCAGGGCTTCCTCACGCGCGGCCAGCGTGTCAGGACGGTTGCCGATAAAATCAAGCGCCTGCTTATACTGCTCGCGGGCCAAAGGATAATCGCCGTCGCGCAATGCTTTGCGGGCGGTTTCCAAGGACGCGTAACCATGATCGTCCAGTGACTTGCGCCGAAGGGTCTCGAGGGTCAGCAACTCGGAAACAAGGCTGCCCGTGTCACCCGTGTCCTGCGCGACTGCACCCGCCTGAGCCGTTACGGCCTCGGCGGGGTTCGCGGCCACAGGGGCCGGCGCGGCAGGCGCGGCCTCGGCGGGGTTCGTGGCCACAGGGGCCGGCGCGGCAGGCGCGGCCTCGGCGGGTTTCTCGACGGCCGGAACCTCTTGTTTGGGCGCGGCAACCTCTGTCTTCTGTTTGCCATCTGGACCCTGCACGAGCGCTTCGAGGTCATCTTGCGCGTACAGCCATGTCATTGCACTGCAGGCAACGACCGAAACACTTACAACTAACAACCACCTTGAACTGTGCGTCATCTGGGGAGACTCCTCTTTGTGTGGCAGCTTTTTGACCTTTGAGAAATAAAATGAAAACCCAATATACCTTGATTTAGAAAACTAATCAAGCTTGCGAATAACTTTTTCTTGGCCACCCGCTTCGTTCTTGATCACGACCGACGTCGTCCCGTTATCGACAGAAACAACACGGTATGTTTCATCGCGCACCTTGAACGTGCCGTTTTCCAACACCTTATACGTAGTGTTGTCCAATGGCAACACGATGACTGCTTCAACATCTGTGTTTTTACCGCCTTCGTTGATCCTCAACAGCACTTCCTTGTTGTCAGACTGACGTATAACAACAACCGTCGAAACCTCCACCCGGCTTTGCGACATATTGGAGTCGACCCGCTCTTCAAATTTGACATCCACCTTGCCAACCACATAGCCGGTGTCCCCGATCAGGTCACCCGTCTTCACCCAGAACGTACGCGCGTTCGCACCGGTCTGGTTGAACACCAACTGCAACTTGCCATCTGGCATTTTATTCACACCGCTAAAGATGAGCGGCAGTGGTTTGCCGCGCAGTTCTTTGACGCGCAACAGATTGTCCAGCGTCGGATGCGATTGGGCATCTTTGGGATCGGTTTTCGCGAGCAACTCTTCGAGATTGTTAAACCCGTCCTTGTCGAGATCCCCCTTGGCGTCGGCCGGATCTTGCGGGTTCAGGCCCAGAGCCACTTCGACCTTGTCGGGGATGCCGTCCTTGTCCGAATCGAGTCCCGGATCGAACTCGGGCGGGGTCGGTTGAGCCGTATCGCAGAAGGGGCACTTTGCAGCCGCATAAGGAATCGGTTTCTGGCACAAGGCATTGGTACAGGTCACGCGACACTCGGGAACCAGAAAACCAGCCTGCTGCGCCTTGGGGGCTTCCAGTTGCACAGGTGTGTGAGCCAAGCGCACCGACGCCTCGTATTCAGCCAGATCCATGGGCGGCAGGCTTTCCGATTTCGGTTTGAGGCCGTCGAGTTGCAGAATGTACGTCGATTCCTCCTGTTGGCGTGCCACGCCCGCATGGGTCAGGTAGAAGAGCGAGATCAACAGAAAGATCAGCACGACGACCGCTATGAGCTTGTCGTACTGACGAAGAAAAGGAAGGTTAGGGTTGATTTTCAAGACCACGACTTACACTCCCTTAAATGAATAGACATCGATGTCAAGTTTCACGCTCACCGGCGGCTCAAGTTCAGGAGCCGTCACGATCCGCTCGACATGCGACAACGTGGCGGGGTCGACGGCGACTGACCCGTCTGCCGATCCCTCTTTTTTCTTCGGGGCGCGTTTGGCCAACGGATCTTCTGTCTTACGGAACTCGATCTCCGCCACAACCACAAACAGATCGATTGCCGCCAAGCGGTTCAAGACGTCGGCAAACGCTGCCGATCGAGCCCGGAACTCGAAGGAAAAACGCTGCTTCGAGAAAAACTCGTTCCCCGTGCTGACGCCCACCCCAGACACCGGGTCACGGGTGGTGTCGTCGAGACGACCCGGACGGTTGGGCTTATTCCTCTTTCTCGGTTGGTCAGCCTCTTGCTCGTCGAACGTTTCGCGCGTCACCGTC
>CAZXVN010000275.1:0-2782 GCA_964643945.1 uncultured Lentisphaeraceae bacterium
CCCCCCCGCATAATAGATGCCAACGGTTGGCCTGTGCCATGATATTTCGTTCAGCAGGGTGCTGGACGAGCGAGGGCAGGCAGCCTCAGAGAGCCGAAGAACTCGGCACTCTCAAGCTTGTTACTCGGTATGTGAGCCGTGAGAAACGGTGACCTTCCCAATGTTTGGGAAGCCGAGCGCGAGAGGTTCAAAAAGAAACAGGAGCGGTATGATGAACATGATGAAACGGATCAGGACGGCACAGCGTGCCGTGAGACGGGTCGCCGTCGCGGCGGCAGTATGTCTGGTGGTTGTGGGCACTGCACTGCCGGTCGCCGGCGCGGCGTACTATTTTGAGACCACCCTTGGGAGCTACGATTACTCAAGCGCCAGCGGTACGTACGAAGATAGCGGGTCACACTGGTACACCTCTGGTGCCGAGTCGTTGGTGGGTTTCCCAGCCGGCGAACAGATGACATTCGGAGATCCGGCGGGCCTCGCGGATGGTGCGACCCTCACGATCAATTTGGCGGACGGTAACACGCCGGGCGGCCTTCAGATCAACAGTGTCAATGCTAACATTACCCTGAGCGGAGGTAATGTTCAGACGGCCAATGGCTCCACTTGGACTGTCGCCGCTGGTTCGACTCTCAATGAGAACTTTTCATATGCAGGGGGATGGAATCAGAGCGGCCAATCGTTCACCATGGCTGGCGGGGGAACGATCAATTTTCTGACGGCGATCGGTTTCAACAGTAGTGGCAGCACCACGAGTACGCAGGACATGCCCGGCGGTATCGTGAACATGATCGTTGCGGGTGTCGACTCTAGCCAAGCGAGTTATATCCTTCAGAACGGCACCCTCAATTTCGCCACGGCGGATGCGGCAGGTGCTTTTAAAGGGTTGGGGAGCGACGGCGCAACGGGTTTTGTCACGATCAACGGTGGCATCATCGACAATACCAGTGGATCGAGCATGACGTTGGATCTCAAGGGAACTGGCACAGGGCAAGGAACCTTTAAATTCGGCGGCGCATTCACCTTCACAGGCAGCAGCGATCTCAACCTCGGTACCGCTCCGGTGACGCTGACAGCCAGCCCGACGATCACCGTCGCGGACAAGAACCTCACCATTGGCGGTGCAATCAGCGGCAGCGGCTTCGGCCTCACCAAGGCCGGCACCGGCACCCTGACCCTGACCGGCGCGAACACGTACGACGGTGACACCATTGTCAGCGAAGGCACACTCTCTATCGGAACCGCCTTTCTTGCCGACGCCTCCACCGTGACTATCGCCAGTTCCGGCGCCACGCTGAAACTGAACTTCTCTGGCACCGATTCGGTGACCCAACTCGTCATCGGCACCGACCCGCCACTGGCTGATGGCGTTTACGGTGCGATTGATTCGGGTGCTGAACACGAGATTGACCAACTCACCGGCAGCGGCACGCTGACGGTAGCCGCCCCAGTCCTGAGCGATGCCTGCGATATTCTGACCTTCGGGGTGAATGTCCCCGGCAGCAGTGTCATCATCACCACCACGAGTCCCACCAACGGCACCGTTGCTTGGACAGTGCCGAATGGCACAACGGTGGCGGATCTCGCGCCCACCTTCACGTTGTCCCCCGATGCCACGTGCGGCAATCAGCCAAACGGCGGCATCCCCGATCCGGTCTTAAGCACCACGGTTCCTGTGACGTACACGGTCACCGCCCAGGCTGGCAACACCAAGGATTACGCCGTGTTGGTCACCGTGGCCAGTCCGCCTTCCAACGACAATTTTGCCGATGCGGTTGAGTTGTCGGGTGACAGTGGCAGCCTGTCCGGCAACAACACTATTGGAGCGACCTTGGAAGCTGGCGAACCCGACACGGTGACATATCCTGACAACTCGACCAGCTCGTTCCACAACACGGTCTGGTTCAAATGGACCGCCGCCGCGAACGGCTTTTTCTCTATCAGCACGTTGGGCTCAACGGATCCCATTGCTGGTGAATGGGATGCGGTTCTTGGCATTTATACCGGGACTTCTGTCGATGCGCTAACGCCGCTTGGCACAACACCGCAGGATACCGGGTATGCCGAAACGATGACCGTGGCGGTGACAGCCGGCACCACCAATTCCATTCAGTTGGCTGGATATGTGAGTGCCATGGCAACGAACATCCTTCTCAATTGGACTTACTCCACCACGGCCTCTTTGGTGACCTACGATGGCAATGGCAACACCGGTGGAACCGCGCCGGTGGACCCCACCATCTACCCCCCGGCCTACGCAACGGTGACGGTGCTGGGCAAAGGCGATTTGGTGAAAGATGGATACACGTTCGCGGGATGGAACACCATAGCGGAGGGTGGCGGCGATGCCTACGCTCCGGCTGCAACGTTCTCGATCACAGCCGACACGATCCTGTATGCACAGTGGGGCATAGACATCCAAGGTTTGGTCTTCGGTGCGGAGCAATACCAGTCGGGCGGGGCTGATCCGTCTCCGATCGGTGTCGTCAGCGGCGACCTGCTGGAAACAAGCGTGGCCAGCGTCACGGGCGAGCCGGCAAATATTGACGGCGGCAGCTCCCTTCCGCATCTGCGCAACGGTATCTGGGGCGACTACGTGGCGTACAACGACGGCGGCGAGTATACCACGACCTATGCCTTAGATATCACGACCCATCCCCTGGGCTATGACATCAAGGAGATCCGCCTGTTCAGCAATGGAGGCTCGCGGACGACCCAGGCGTACGACATCAAGTATTCGCTCGTAAGTGATCCAGGCACGTTCCTGCTCCTGGGTACCTACACC
>CAZXVN010000276.1:0-2383 GCA_964643945.1 uncultured Lentisphaeraceae bacterium
CGGCAATCTTGGCGATGTCTTTTGAGGTCATCTGGATGCCTTTGGCGGAGACACCTTTGACCAGCACCTCCGCGGGGCTGAAAAGCTGCTGGTGGATACGCTGGGCCTTGGCAGGTTTGTATTTGACGTAGAGCGTCTCGGGCACACCCTCCTCGAAGAGGATAACCTTGCTTTTTTCCGGAGCGAGCCGGTACTCCTTGTTCTGGATGGCGCCGCCAAAGGCGAAGCGCTTGATGTAGGTGAAGCCGTAGTGCGGTTCGGTGTAAACGGTAATGAATTCTTTGTCGCGGTCAAAGATCTGGCAGTACGCATAGTTCTTGTCGATAAAAAATTTATCGGGAGGCGGCATCATTTTGTAGTGCCCGTCGCTCCACACCACGATGATCTTGTCGAGTGATGAACATTTGAAAAGCTCCTCGCCGCTGCGGATGTCCGTGCCGATGTAGCCGTTCTCCTTGTCAATCTTGAGCGTGAGTTCGGAGGCCGTTAACGCGCGCACCTCGATCTGCGCAAAGGGCTTGTCGGCGATGTGCGTGAGGCGCGAGTACTTGTCCTTGTACTTTTTGACAAGCGCCTTGAGGTAGCGGATCGCGTAGGCGCGCAGGCCTTTGATATTCGCGGCAACTTCGGACTCCTCCTTGAGAATGTTTTCGATTTCTTCGCGGTTCTTGTTGATGTCGTAGCGTGAGATGCGGCGGATTTTGATCTGGAGCAGGCTCTCCACATCGTCGAGCGTGACGCTGCGGCGCAATTTCTTGCGGAAGGGGATGAAACCTTCGAGCACAGCCTGTTGCACGGCTTCGTAAGTCAGTTGCTCTTCGATGCGTTTATAGATACGCTCCTCGATAAAAATCTGCTCCAGGGTCTTGGAGTGGAAGAGGTCCTCGAGTTCGCCTTTGCGGATTTCGAGTTCCCGATTCAGGAGTTCGAGCAGTTGCGCCGTGTTGGCCTGAAGAATCTCGGAGACGGTCATCTCGCGAGGCCGGTTGCGGTAGAGCACGACGGGTCGGCTGGAGATGGAGGACTCGCAGGCGGTGAAGGCGTAGAGTGCCGAACTGACCTGATCCTGGGTGACACCCGCGGCGAGCACCAGTTCAATTTCCACTTTCTCGGCTGTAAAGTCGTTGATCTGGCGGATGGGAACCTTTTTTTTCTGGATGGCCTCTTCGATGTCGGTGATGAGCGACTCGGTGGTTTGTCCCCATGGCAGGGCCGTGATGACCAGCTTATTGGGCTGGCGGTGCTCGATGGTGGCGCGGATTTTAATGCGCCCCGCACCATCGCTGTACTCAGAGACGTCCATGGAGCCGCCGGTCCGGAAGTCCGGCAGCACCCTGAACGGTTTCTTCTGGATGATCGCGATCTGGGCTTCGGCCAGTTCGATGAAATTGTGTGGCAGGACGGCGGTGGAGAGGCCCACGGCGATCCCGTCCGCGCCGAGCATCAGCAGGAGCGGCAACTTGGAGGGCAGGAGCACGGGCTCCTTGTTGCGGCCGTCGTAGCTGGGGATAAAGGAGGTGAGTTTGGGGTTGAAGAGTTCATTCCGTGCGAGGTCGGTCAGGCGGCACTCGATGTAACGTGTGGCGGCTGCGGGGTCGCCGGTGAAGATGTTGCCGAAGTTGCCTTGGCCCTCGATGAGGTAGCGTTTGTTGGTGAGGTGGACGAGCGCATCGCCGATGGAGGCGTCGCCATGCGGGTGGTACTGCATGGTGTGGCCGACCACGTTGGCGACCTTGATGAAACGACCGTCGTCCTTTTCCCAGAGCGCGTGCATGATGCGGCGTTGCACGGGCTTGAGGCCGTCCTCGACGGTGGGGATGGCACGGTTGCAGATGGTGTAGGAAGCGAACTGCAGGAAGTTCTCGTCCATGAGATCGTGCAGGGGGCCTGTCCCGCCATGCGCATGGGCGGCGATCTGACGTTCGGCGGCGGAAAGGTTGAGGCCGCCCTGCGGAACAGGCGCGTCGGCATCCTCCGAATCCGCAGGGGCAGGCAGAAGTCCGCCTCGCGCACTCTCGAAAAGCGGCATGTCGTCAAAATCGGAGACGGGCGGCTCGTTGGCGGAGGCGGACGGTTTGCCTTTGCGCGGTTTTCCTGAAGCTTTGCTCACGATAACGATTCCTCGGTGATCACCAGATGGTCCATGATGTACTGGCGCCGCTCCTGAGTGTTGCGGCCCATGTAGAATTCGATGGTGTCGTTCAGCGCGTGGTCGTTGGTGCAGTCCACGGGGGTCAGGCGCATGCCTTTGCCGATGAAGGCCTTGAATTCGGCGGGTGAAATCTCGCCGAGGCCTTTGAAGCGGGTAATCTCGGGGTTCTTCCCGCACTTCTCAATGGCCGTGACACGTTCCTCCTCACTGTAGCAGTAGAAGGTCTCCTTT
>CAZXVN010000277.1:0-8672 GCA_964643945.1 uncultured Lentisphaeraceae bacterium
ATGATCGCGAACACCATGGAGGAAAGCAGCTCGCCGACCTTCTCCTGAGACGTCCGCCCCGTATCGCGCGTCACCCGCACCGTCACGTCTGCGGGGATCAGCGAGCCTTTGAGCGACTCCGCCGCAGCGATCACAGCCTGCGACACCTTGAGCGCATTCGTGCCCTTCTTCTTCGCGAAAGACAACGTCACCGCCGCCAACCGCCCCGCGTCCGCGTGAGCCGCGTCTACCGGACCGAAGCCGATGTGGAGATACGACTCCGGCTCGGCCGGCCCGTCCGTTACCGTAGCCACGTCGCCCACGCGCACCACGCGGCCCGCGTCGGACCGGATAACCGTGTCGCGCACAGCCGCCGCAGAATCCAATGGCGTACGCGGGCGCAGGCCGAGTTGCAATCCTTCTTCGTAGACTGTGCCCGCATCGCCGCCCGGCTCCGACCCCGCCAGCGCACCCCGGATGTCGGCCATGCAGACGCGCCGCGCGGCGAGCGACTCGGACGTCGCCTCGATCCGGATCTCGCGCGGCAGCCCGCCGATGATCTCGCTCTGCGAAAGGTCGGGCAGCGCGTCGAGCCGCGCCTTCACCTCTTCCCCGATGCGGCGCAGCTCGAAAAGCGTGCGCTGCGGCGAGAAAAGCGTCAGCGCCACGACGGCCACATCGTCGATCTGCGCCGGTTTCACGATCCACCCCGCCACGGGCGACGGCACGAGGTCGCGGTGGCTCTCGATCTGGTCGCGGAGCTTGATAATCGCGCGTTCGCGGTCCTCGCCCACCTTGAAACGCACTGTCACCACCGACTGGTCGTGACGGCTGATCGAATAGATGTGCTCCACGCCCGTGACCTGCCACAGGATACGTTCGAGCGGGCGCGTCACCAGCTCCTCGACCTCGCGCGGCGCGCGGCCCGGAACAGCGACAAACACGTCCGCCATGGGCACGACGATCTGCGGCTCCTCCTCCTGCGGAGTGGCCAGCAGCGCCACGATGCCCATCAGCAATGCCGCCGCAATCAGCAGGACCGACTGCGGCCCCTGAAGGAAGACCCGAGCGACCCTGACAACAAGGCCCTTCGGTTCGCTTTGTTCGAGTTCATCCATAGTTTTCGCTAATGTATCACCGTGCACACAAAGGGTCCATGTTTGCGTACCGGGCACCGGCCACATACCTTTTTTACAGTTCCGCTGACTTCCAGCGGTACATCTCGCCCGGGTGTATGCTCGCCTCGAGCCCTCTATAAAGATGCCTGTTTTGCATTCTCACCGAAAAACTTCCGCTGAAAGTAAAGGGACACGTTCACGAGACCGATCAGCGCCGGAACTTCCACCAGCGGCCCGATCACCGCCGCGAACGCCGCCCCGTGGTTGATGCCGAACACGCCCACCGCGACCGCGATCGCCAGCTCGAAATTGTTGCTCGCCGCCGTGAAGGAAAGGGTCGCCGACTTTGCGTAATCGGCACCCGCCTTGGCGCTCATCCAGAAACTGATGAGGAACATGGAGATGAAGTAGATCAGCAGTGGAATGGCGATCAGAACCACGTCGCCGGGCTTGGCGATGATCTTCTGGCCCTGCATGGAGAACATCACCACGATGGTGAACAGCAGGGCGATCAGCGTCATCGGCGAGATCCTTGGAATGAACCGCGAGTGATACCAAACCTTGCCCTTGGCCTTGACCAGGACCAGACGGGTCAGCATGCCCGCGATGAACGGAATGCCCAGATAAATGAAGACGCTCGCCGCGATCTGCTTGATCGTCACATCCACTACGACCCCGGTCAGCCCCAGCAGCGGCGGCAGCTTCGTGACGAACAGCCAGGCGTAAACACTGTAGAAAAACACCTGAAAGATCGAGTTGAACGCCACGAGACCCGCGCAATACTCCGGATCCCCCTTCGCGAGATCGTTCCACACGATCACCATGGCGATGCAGCGGGCCAGACCGATCATGATGAGACCGATCATGAACTCCGGCTGTCCGCGCAGAAAGAGGATAGCCAGCGCCGTCATCAGAATCGGCCCCACCACCCAGTTCTGCAGCAGACTCAGACCGAGCACCTTGTAGTCCCGGAAAGCGTCGCCCAGCTCCTCGTACTTCACCTTCGCCAGAGGCGGATACATCATCAGGATCAGCCCGACCGCGATCGGTATGCTGGTCTGCGTCCCTTCCGGACGCAGCGATCCGATCCAGTTCCCGAAGCCGGGCGCGACGTAACCCAGAAGAACGCCGACACCCATCGCAAGAAAAATCCACAGCGTCAGGAACCGGTCCAAGAACGACAGCTGTTTGGTAATACCTTCACTCATGACTGCGTCTCCTTAATCCAGTCCTCCGCCATCTGGCTCCGGCATGAGTTGCCCGTACACAGAAACAGGATCTTCAGTTTCATTCCGACTCCTGAATTCTGACTTCTGTCTTCTTGAGTACTCAGAACGTCCACAGGAAATAGAAACCCGCCGCCACCAGCAGCACGCCGGCCAAGCCGCGCACGGCCGTCTCCAGCCCCTTGAACTTGACCGCCGCCGCACCGAACGAGACGCCCAGCATCAGCGCCCCCAGCGGCAACGCGAACCCGAACGCGTACGCGACGAGGATCGCCGCCATCCACAGCGTGACCCCCTGCAGGACCGCCGCGCCGACGATGATGAAGATGCCGGGGTTGCAGGCCAGCGAACTCACGCTCACCGCACCGCCGCCCACGATGCCGAACAGCAGCGCCCCAAGCACCCCGCCGGACCGCTTCTCCACGCCCCGCTTAGCCTTCCGTTGCGGCAGCTTGAAGGGCAGCAGGTTCAAAGCGCCTAGGCCCATCACAATGGCCACGAAGCCCGCGAATACCTTCCAGTAGCGCCCCAGCGTGCCCTGCGCCACCTGGCCGACCATGGCGGCCACAGCCCCCAGGATCACGAGCGAGAGCACCGCGCCCAGGAAGAAGGAACCCGCCGACATCAGCCGCGCCCGCAGCGTGTTGTCCTTGCGGGCACCCGCGTAACCCACGATGATGCCGAGAACCGGCAGCGTGCAGCAGGCGCTCACGACCGCGCTCAAGAGCCCGAGCGCGAAAGCGAGCGGGATCGCCGCAAAACCGACGCCCGCCTGATCAAACGCCGCCGTCGCACTCGTCAACAATGACCGGAACCATTCCATACAGCACCATTTTTACTTACAACCTGCCGATGACGGACCGCAGCCGGACGGGCCGCAACCCGCTCTGGGGCGCGACGCGCCGACGAACGCCTTCAGCAGCGCGTCCTGCGTGACGTTCTGGTTGGACACGACATTCATTCCGCAGCCCTTGACCATGGCCAGAACCGCCGGCGCACCGGTCTGCTGCACAACGGCCTTGTAATCCTCGGCGTCTTGGCCGAGAAGGTACTTGCCTACCTTCGTGCCCCGGCCCGTGATGGTCGCGGCGACCGCAGCGACCTCTTTCTGGATCGCGCCCGTCCGCGCGGCGTCGTCCGACGGGATCACCAAGAACACCGCTTCGGTGTTGGTGGCCACCACGTTCAGTTCCGAAACCCCCTTTAGCGGCGAACCCCATGTTGCGTCTGCTACCGCTACTGCCGCAGGAGCGGCCGCGCCCGCGACGACCGCCGGCATCGCAAAACCCTGAGCCTGCGGAGCGGACTCCTTCGCGCCCGAAATGCGGGCGGCCGTCACGCCGACCGCGGCCAGCACCACCACGCCGCAAATCAACCACTTGGCTGGCTTGCCGATACCGGATGCTCCGCAATCGCAGCCGGGACCGCACGTTCCCGCTTCGGGGTTCACGTCATCATTCTGTCCGTTCATTTTTCTGCCCTTCCTCTTTTGGTTTAACACCTTGCCCGCCGATCAGCGGGATTCACTTCGTTGCTCACAATCAGGTTCCTGCCCTTCTTGGAAGTGCCGCTGCCGGCCGTCCTTTGGCCCAAAGCAGCAGCGTCGAACTGACGACAACCGTCACACAGCCCGCTTCCTGAAAAATCACCGCGACAATCGGCGTCATCAGCCCGACCACACCCAGCGTGAGCCCGATGACGTTGTAAATCATGGAGAAAAAGATGTTCAGCTTGATCCTGCGCAAAACTTTTGCCGACATCCACATGAACTCTGCCACGCCCGAAAGGTCGTCGTTCATCAGCGTGACGTCCGCCGTCTCAATGGCCACGTCCGTGCCGGCGGCACCCATGGCGATGCCCACATCGGCCTGGGCCAGAGCGGGCGCATCGTTGACGCCATCGCCGATCATCCCGACGATCTGGCCTGCCGCCTGACACTTCTGGACAAACGCCTGCTTCTGTTCGGGAAGCATTTCGGCCTGGAAATCGTCAACCCCGATCACGCGGGCGACGGCGGCGGCCACCTTCGGATTGTCGCCCGTCAACATCGTAATCCGTTTGACGCCCATTTCCTTGAGGGCGCGAATGGCACGGGGCATTTCCGGGCGAATCTCATCGGCAATCGCCAGCAGCCCAACCGGCTCGTCATTGTGAGCAACCAGAACAGCCGTGCGCCCTTGCTCCGACTGCTGCGCAAGGGCCTGCTCGATTTGCGGCGAGAGGCTCAATCCGGCGGCTTGAAGAAACGACGGCTTGCCCACGCGAATCCGGGCATTGTTCCATGTGGCCTCCACGCCCAGGCCTGCGGCACTGGTGAAGCGCTCCGGCTCCTGAAGGGAAAGCCCCTTCTCCTGGCCTGCCGCCAGAACGGCGCGTCCCAACGGATGCTCGGAGTACTTCTCGGCGATGCAGGCCAGACGCAGAATGTCATCCGTCGTGCGGCCGGTGAAGCTGACGATATCCACCACCTTCGGCCTGCCGAAGGTGAACGTTCCCGTTTTGTCGACCAGCAGGTGGTCGATCTTGTAACCCAGCTCCAGAAAAACCCCTCCTTTGACCAGAATCGCCCGCCGCGCCAGATTCGACACGCCGGCCGTCACCGCTGTCGGCGTGGCGATAGCAAACGCGCAGGGACAGGCCACCAGCAGAACCGAGACTGCGGCCTTCAAGTCACCCGTAACAAAGTAAGCCAGAATGGCCAATACGACCACCGTGGGTAAAAACCAGGTGGTAAACCGGTCCGCCAGGTTTTGGATGGGCGCGCGCGTGTTCTGGGCCTCCTGCACCAGATGGACAATCCGCGCCAGCGTGGTGCCCTCGCCCACCTTTTCCGTCGTGATTTCCAGACGCCCCGACGCATTGAGCGTCCCGCTGAAAACGGTGCTTCCCACCGCCTTTTCCACAGGCATGGATTCACCGGTGATAGGCGCCTGGTTCACGCTGCTTGCGCCGGAGACCACAATACCGTCCACCGGGATCCGCTCGCCGGGACGGACGACGACCCGGGCACCTGCCTGAAGTTCCGCCACCGGCACGGTGATTTCCTCGCCGTTGCGGCGCACGGTCGCGGTCGGCGGCGTGAAGTCGAGCAGGTCGCGAATGCTCCGGCGCGTCTTGTCCAGCGTGTATGTTTCGAGCGCGCCAGCCACGGCCATGATGAAAACGATGATCGCCGCCGGACGGAACTCGCCAACCGCCAGCGTAGCAACAAGCGCCACAACCACGAAAACATTGACGGTGATCTTGCGCTTGAACAGGTCCCTAAACCCGGTAATGAAACGCTGGAAGCCGCCAAACAACGTGGCCACGAGGGCGAGTCCCACATTGACACACACAGGGCCGATCCTCCAATGGGCCAATACCCAGCTCGCCACCGTCAATGCTGCCACAACGACAGGGACGATCAAGAGGACCGACAGTTCGCGAACGTTGGATGTCTTCGTTGTCCGGTCAGTATCTGTTTCGCTCATTTCCCCATGCTCTTTCACACGCCATGAGCCGCGTTATTTGCCACAGCAGGAACTCGGCTCTGCCGGCTTCTGACCCGCCTTCTGCTTGCCGGTCTCCGGCTGGGACGATCCGCAACAGTTTCCGCCAGAACCACAACAGCCGCCTGTTTTCGTCATCGACTCCCAGACCGCCGCCAAGATACCCTTCTTCTTCCCGCTCACCTTGACGCTCTTCTTCTCTCCGTTCATTTCCAGCTCCTTCCTCTCTTGATTGAACAACCCTGCTGTTTTGATGCCCCCCCCGTTACCCGGCGCACCGTTTTCTTTGGCTCTCGCTCAGATTTTCGGGCGGACAGGCCAGCGCCGCCTTAAGTTTCTTGCCGTCTTTTGCGATCGAATCATCGGCTGCCAGCGCCCCGCCGAGCCATCTCAGCATCGGCTTCACAACCTTGAGTGCCGCCCCTTGCGGCAGCCGGTAGTAGGCCCAGCGCCCGTCCTTGCGCGAGTCCACAAGCCCCGCGCCGCTCAATATCGACAAATGCTTGGACACCGTCGAAGGCGCCAGCTCCAGCACCGCGATGACCTGGCACACACACAGCTCGCCGGAACGCAGCATCATCAGGATGCGCAGCCGCTGGATGTCAGAAAGCGCCTTGGTGATCCTCAATGTTGAACGCATCGCTTCACTGTTCATAGAAAACCCTTTTAGATTTCGTTATGTGTCGAAATATAGCACCCATTCAGGTGCGCGTCAACCACCGGACACGGTTTATCTTTGGGGGACTGGGCATATGTTCAGCCGCAGTGGCACCGGGCATCACCCGCAGGCGTCTCGAACCGGCCTTTTTCAGGGCAGCAGCCCGCGTCCGCCGCCCGCTTCCCCAGTAGCGTTTGGGTGAAATCGCGCATCGCCGAACCCGCCCCTTTCTCCACCATCTGTCCGACTGACACAGCTTCCAGGATCAGTTCCTCGCCGATGCCGAGTTCTCGCGCCTTTCCCACATGGTACGTCACGCACGGTTGGCAATGGGCGCTCACCGACGCGCCGATCGCGACCAATTCTTTCGTCTTCTCATCCATAACCCGCCTCCTGCTTTTTCACGTCAGGTTCTCCGGAGCAACAGCACGACTGGCCTTCCCCGCAACACGAGGAGGTCCGCCCGAGTTTCGCGTTCAGGATGCCGACCGCGCACCCCACCCCGTTCTTCACGTACAGCGCGCTGACCGGACAGTTGCGGGCGCACGCCCCGCACTCCATGCACGCGTCACGGACACCGATCCGGGCCTTGCCCGCATCCAGCGCGAAAACGCCGTGCGGACAGACCTCCAGGCAGCGGCCGCACCCGACACACGCGTCCCGGTCCAACCGCAAGGTCACAACATTCTTTAGGTATTCCATGCTCATATGAACCACCTCAGAAGAAACGCGCCGCAAGCCAACCCGCCAGTCCAACAAGGGTTAACATGCCCTGTGCCGGCAGCGCCCAACTCATCTCGCTGCGCACGCCGGACGCCGACGTGTAGGGCGTGCAGCCCGTGAACATGAGCCCCAGAAACGAGCACGCCGACACGCTGAGCAACCCGACCGAAACGCCGCCCAGCCAACCGAAGGGCCACAGGCACGCCAACGCAACGCCCAGCACCGTACCGGTCACAGCACCCTTGACCGCGAACGCGCGACCCGGCAGACAGGGGAGAAGAGCGGGGGTCAGAACGATTCCCGCAAAATAATGACTGACAACCGCCAGAGCGATCCAGGCGCACAATCCCGCTTCCAGCCGGTATCCGTGCCGTCCCAGCCCCGACGACGCCACAAAAAGTGCCGTCAGGATCAGCGCAGGTATGAAACGGTGAACCAGCTCAATCGGCGTGACCGCGAGCCGCTCCCGCAGCGTGAAACCCACCCGCCGCATCTCCGGCGTGGCACGCAGGTCTGATTTTAAAAACGCGGGAATGTCTTTCGCGTATACGGGACCGTAAACGGCCTTAAAGCCTGTTCGACGGCTCACCTCGTGCGCCGCGACGCCCGGCGCTCCCAGTTGAGGGATAATCAGCGTCCGGTGTTCCACCATCCTCACCACGCCGGAAAGTCCTGCGCGCTGGACAAGCTCCTCGGTCCCGAAAGTCCCCTTGCCAGCCGCGCACCAGACGTTCACACCCTTGGTGTCAAGCACCAGCACCCAAGCGTTATAGCCAGCCAGCGCCCGCCGCACATGGTCGAAGGAGAGCTTGTAGTTGGCCGTAACCAGAACAGGCGAGACGGGCGTCGGTGTCCCGACCGCATAAAGACCAGGCGGCACCGTGTACCGCATGCGCCCGATGCCCCAGCAGACCGCCCATGCTCCCAGCCGGTCGCGCCAAGACCACCGCGTCTTCACGCGGGTCACACGTCCGGCTGCGGTCTCGACGCACCCGTCCGACCACCCGCAGTCTGGTACCATATCACACGGACAACAATCACATGATCCGACGCCCATAAACGCCCTCGCTGATTCGTTATGTGGCGAAATCTAGCACTATCGTCAGCTCCTGTCAACCGCCCTTGTAACCTCGGCGTTGTCGCAGTCAACGTCTAACGTGGCAAAGACACCCCAACGGCCACGCCCCCATGCCCGTTGCGGAAACACTCGATCCCGTTGATGACGTACGCTTCCAGATCCTCCTGCACCTCCACCTTTTCCCAGGTGTTTGTCAGGACGGTCCGCCGAACAATCCCGCCCTTACGGCACTCGACCGCAAGAGACGGGAGTCCAAGATTGAAGTCATCGAAAAAGTGCGGTTTTCCGGAAGCTCATAATTCACAGACTCCCACTTCACCCGGCCCGCCACGATATCATCGGCGTAGAATGACAGTACGATCTCACGCGAGACACGTTCGATCTCCATACACTTCTGGCAAC
>CAZXVN010000278.1:0-5870 GCA_964643945.1 uncultured Lentisphaeraceae bacterium
CCGGCACAACCCGGCGGGCTTCACTATTTCAAGGAGCCGACACATGAAAAACCCCGAAGCGCTCACGCTCGCAATGGACTACGCCGCCGCCATGGAATCCTGCGCGGCATACATCGCCGTCAAAAACCCCGCCATCCGCACACCCGAAGACGCCGCCGCCTTCCTGCGGCCGATCATGTTCGCAGCCACCGGAGGCAATTCACAAGAATCGTTCATGGCCCTGCTGCTCGACACCAAGAACAAACTAATCGGCATCCCCCGCGAATGCACGCGCGGCATCCTCGACTCAAGCCCTGTCCATCCACGGGAGGTCTTCAGGGAAGCGGTGCGCGACAGCGCCGCCTCCGTCATACTCAGCCACAACCACCCCTCCGGCGACCCTACCCCCAGCAAAGAAGACATCGACATCACCCGCCGCCTGATCGAAGCCGCGAAGATCCTCGGCATCCGCATCGTCGACCACATCATCATCGGCCGCCCCAGCGCCGACACCCCCGGCCACGTCAGCCTGCGCGAGAAAAACCTCGTCGCCTTCGAATAACAGTACGGGCGGGCCTGCGTGTCCGCCCTCCCAATCTTTTCGCACCGCGGCGGCAGAACGGGCAGCAGGGACGGAACCCGACGGCCGACGCCCGCAAAGCGGGCTATGCCAGACATCCGGGAACCCGAGAGCACAAACAGAGATCACCGCCGCGGCGCACCCCCGGACAGTCTCGGCCGTCCGGGGTTTTTCTTTGCTCGTTCGCGGGATATTGCTCACTCGAGTATCCAACCGCACGAGCTACCGCGAAGCGATAGCAATCGCCAAGCATCACCTTACAAATTCGACACCCTCGCCGACTGATGTACAGGCACGGAACGCCGCGCCCACGGGAGGCGCGGCCATCCATCCCGGCCAACCGCCCGTCTGTCCGGGGCCCCTGAAATATTCAAACATCGGATTGAGCACCCCGGACGCCCTACAAGTTCGCGATTATATATGGTTTGCTTGACATCCTTCCCCGGCTTCTGGCATGCTATCGACATGAGTCCAGTGTTGCATGTCAGTTCAGGCATGTGTTTTTCCCCATACGGCTGGTACTTGTCCGCGATAGTGATTCTTTGGGCGGCCTGGTTCATCGTCCTGTGCCGGGAACGCGAATGGTTTCACGGCTTGGGGAAAACATGGCTAACCATGGGCCCGCTCACAAGTGCGGTCATGGCGGTGATGTGCGCGTACTGCACGGTGAAAGCCCAGAAACCCGGAAACGCGAATTACGGCGGGGGCGGCGGCACCAACGCGCCGCAGATGACAGCCCCGCAGCAGAATGGCGGAAGCGCGGCCTCATCATTGGCAAACGTCACCGCCAGACAGCAGGGTGCGCCGCAGGCTGAGCCGATGAACGCGTCCTCCGCGCCGTCCCGCGTCGTATTCCAGTCAACACCGGCGTCCGACCCGAGAACGACAGTCGCTTTCGGCGCGGAGCCCGGCTGGGGAATACCCGCCATTGTACCCGCCACGCCGGACCTCAACGCGGTGTCCTTCGGTGACGGCGGAACCAACACCCCGTCGCCCGTCTGTTTCGCCGACACGGCCACAGTCACCGTCCAGACGCTCATCCTCGTCACGCGCGGGGCCGCGGCCGACCTCGCCACGCTCACCGACGCGCCCGAGTCGGCGCGGCTCCGGATCACCGCCGCCGAGGGGCAGGAGCCGGAAATGAGCGGGCCCGAACGTTTGCTGACGGAACAGTTCCTGCCGGACCGGTGGCTGACCGTCGGGATTGATTTTGAAACGCCGGCGGATCTCCCGGGGCTGTTTTTCGGCGGGTCGGCGGGGAGGCCGGAATGGTTCCGCAACTGGCGCGGCGAGATCGCGGAGATCGTGGGCTTCGATACGCCGCCGGATGCGGACGTCAGGGCGGGCGTGGCCAACTACCTCTCCCTCCGCTGGGGCTTCGGCGGGCATCCGGCGACGTCGGCACAGCGGCAGGCTGCGATCAACGCCGGCCTGCACTACGGGAATGTTTGGAGCACGTTGCTCATCTTAAAGTGAGGTCGCCGGTGAAACGAATTTTTCTGTTTGCCGTTGTTGCCGGGCTCGGGTTTCAGGCGATGGAAGCGCCCGGCCAGACGCCCCCCTGGTATCTGGCGACGGGGCTGCCGGTGACGGACACCGACGCGGACGGCATACCCGACGCCTGGGAGAAGCGGACGTTCAGCGACCCCGCCGCCGCAGACTCTAGCCTCGACCGAGACGGCGACGGGCTGACCGATCTTGAGGAGTTCAGCTTCGGCTCCGATCCGCGCACGGCCAGCACCATGGGCGACGGGTGGTCGGACAAGGAGAAGCGCGACACAGGGATGGACGCCGTTTTCCGCGTCACCCCCGCCGTGAGTCTCGCGCAGTGGTTGGGCTGGCTGGGCTGGAGCGCGGCGACCTGGCAGACCCAGACGGCTACGACCGCGGAAGGCTTCGCCTACACCTACGTGAACTTCGTCTATAACACGCAGCCCTATTCGGCCGCAGGCGGGACGGCGGATTTCTGGCTGGTGACGCGCACCGACCGGCCCGCGTGGCTCACGGTCGGCGACGTGCGCACGACCAACAGCTTCCCCGTCCGGGCCGGGGCAAGCCGCTTCCACCTCCGCGCGGCCTACGGCGGCCCCGTCGCGCTCGCGCTGGATCCCCATCCCGGAACGCTCGCCGGGCTGCCGGGCGCGTCGAACGGGCTGTGGATCTGCGAAATGCGCGTCGAGCCGTTCCGCACCAACACCGTCGTCTTTTCGGACGGCGAGACGCCGTCCGTGCCGGGCGCCCCGGACAGCGTGGACGGCCTTCTCCTGCTGACCTCTTCCGCCGGCTCCGCCGTCCACTCCCTGACGTCCCCGCCCCCGCGCGTCACCCTCCAGCCCCTGCGCATGACGGCCTGCGCCGCCGCCCTCGGGAACGGCGGCTGGTACTGCCTGTGCGCCTCGGAGCCGTCATGCGACTGGCCGGATTACGCGATGGCCGGGTGCGACGCCGTCAGCATGGCGATGAACGGTGTGGACGGCGGCACCCCCATACTTTCCAAGGAAGACGCCCGCGACATCTACGCGGCGCGCTATCCTAGTATCGAATGTACGGTCACCCAGACCTTATCGAACGCGGTGTACCCGTTCATTTACGGCACGGTCATCTTCCCGTTCAGGCAGTGCGAGGCCCACGGCGGCGTCTCCGGCGCAGAGCAGTCCCTGCCGCTGCACGAGCCGGAGTATTCCGATTACTCGCTTTGCAACGGCATCGGGTGCGTGTGCGACGGTGGGCCGCACTGGGTGGTCGGCTTCAGCCACGGGCTCGTCAACACCCGTAACCTCACCCACCCCGAAGAGGCCGTAAACGACAAGGCCATCCACCACTGCCTGGGTGTCGTCTGGACTAACCAGCCTATCAACCTGACGAACCTCTGCGATAGCTATGGCCTCAACCTCGGTATCCTTGCGGCCTGGGATGCCGACGGCAAACAGCTGCAATCTTCAGCGCTCGATCCCGGGGCCGAGCCGCCCGACCTCGAGCCGACGATCTTCCGCGTAAAAATGCTTCAGGCGAGTAATCCCAACATCGTGTGGGATCAAATGTTCATCGTGGTGAACAACCACAACACAAAAACGCGGTTTGCCGAATGGGCTTCCGCTTGGTCAATATCTACAAATCGCCAATGGCTCCAAGAGTTGCCCGCCGCATACGGATCGTTATCTAACCGCGTTGGATCAACGGAATTTTATGACCCTGAGCCTCAAGAAACCAACTTGTGGGCGGGTATTACGACGCCCGGAAAGTTCTACCACCACACATCGAAATATGAGATGCGTTCTCTTCCCACCATCCCTAATCATTACGGACATCAAACGTGTTATTCGACAAACGGTATATTGGTAACAACTGGCGCAGGAGCAGGTACCGCCGATTTCATCTCGCCGCAGTATGACAAGACCTCTCATCGGGATATTGATGTCCTCCCGTTTATCCGTGCGATTCAGATTGATGGAAATCCGTGTAAGGGTGCACCGCTTGCAACAATGATTCCTGCCTATTTAACACATGCCATAATCTATCAAGGTGAACACATGGGTTTGTACCTTTATTGCCGGCCTCCAATCCCAAACGAGAGACCGATTCTCTCACCCGGCACGTGTCCCTGAACTCGAAAGGAACCGAAAATGATTCGGAGCACTTTATTTGTAATCGCGTCTGTAAGCATCTGTCACGCACAGCAGATGCAAAGTATTTTCCATTGGGAAAATGCACACTGGGGATTGGCATTTGAAGACACCAATTTGACTGCCCAAGTGAAGGAAACGATCAGAAACGACATTGAACATGTGTTCTCTTGGATACCAACAACAAATGTTGCCGTAGTTGCTGGTACTGTTGAATACGGCATCCACAGGAATCCATTTTTGGGCGTTCCAACAGAAAAAGAGTACATACCCTCCGAAATTAATTTGTCAACTTACAAAACCCAAAACACGACAAATTATTTTACGGTTTCCCTTTTGGGGAGCTCCAACTATTTGGCAAAAATAGCACTGACGAATGCGCACCCCGGTCTGGTTGAGGGCATGTCAAACTTCTTAGTTCAAGTTGCTTTAAAAACATCAAGTAACACGACGGATGCCGTTTTCACCGAACTGTTCTGGTCATTGGAAGAAAACAGAAAAATGGTGTTGGCGGATTGGGGTGATCGAAACTGCCAACAACAAAAAGAGTTGTATCTTGATGTCCA
Source organism: uncultured Lentisphaeraceae bacterium (assembly GCA_964643945.1). Taxonomy (GTDB): domain Bacteria; phylum Verrucomicrobiota; class Kiritimatiellia; order RFP12; family UBA1067; genus JAHFSX01. The sequence continues at coordinate 4,749 of CAZXVN010000278.1, forward strand.
CTATTATTTCCCTTCGTTGTTGGATTTTCAGATTCTTGAATACAAAACCGGGGTTCCAGTACTGATATGCTCCATGCGAAAAACTCCCAATAACGACCTTACGGCATTCAGACTTGGCGATGTGTCAGTGTTCGTAAGTAACCAATGTTTTTTTGCAGACTGGCAATTTCCATGAGGACGGAATTTTAAGGCGCGGACACTGTCAACTACTATGAACCGGAGATGAAATCCAAGCATCAAGTCTTTGCCGCTTTTTCTGCCACCGCCATGTTCTGTGCACCTAGTTGCATCGGGCAAAGCAATGTTGTTTATTATGGAATCAACACGAACGCATTAGCCGTCTCGTTTGTTGACACGAATCTTTCCGCATCGGCCAAGTCGGCCATCGTGTCAGATTTGCAACTCTGTCTGCAGGAATGGGGAAACAAGACCTATCTAAGTCTTAGTCTCGGTGCAGATGAACCGGGGTTGGTTGGTTATCTTGAACGGCCATCTGTCAGCCCACATTATCCTGAAAATATCGAGTTCCCTGAGGGGGTCACAAATACTCCATCCGGGCTGGCTTTGCAAATCCCAAAGGCACTCAGCGACGCCTACACAAACGCATTCGCCTTCGCCGCATCGAATTCCAACATCGTCGCCGCCGCATATGAGTTCGTGACGTTTGTTTCGTCTACAAATTTTCACGCTGTGAGCTCAAATACGATTATGGACTATGTCCTAGTCAAAGGCGCGACAACCAACATGTATTTTATGAATTTTACCGACACTACAAATTCCCTGCGCAAGCAAACGTATTATCCTTCCAGTGTTCTTGGCTTCAGTTACAGTTCACGCGGTCCTGCGGCCACCAATCTGTGGATGTTGGTGCCCTGTTCAAACACGATGCCTTGGGGCAGTGTGGAATGGGGAATGTTCCACGCCGTCTGGCATGATGGCAAATGGAAGTTTTGCTTTTGGGATACGGTGCCATGATTTTGAGAGTTAGTAGAATGAGAAGCATCGCATTATTCTTGCCTGTCATGTGTTTCCTTTCCGCCAATGCCCAAACCACAGCCCTGCCTTTCCAATGGCAAGATCAAACTCTTTGGGTTGATTTTGAACAAACCAATCTTGCTGCGA
>CAZXVN010000279.1:0-6611 GCA_964643945.1 uncultured Lentisphaeraceae bacterium
GCTCTTCCGATCTAATCGTCAGTTGCGCAGACTATGCGCAATTATTTAAGACGCTGTGTATAATTACGGTTGGGTCGGCTAATTTGAAGTCGCATGACACAAGAACGCTTCCACTTGGTGCGCCGCTGATAAGCTGATCCATCCGAGTCTGTTTGTTCAACCCTTGGACGTTGGGCTTTGATGAATACAGGCGGTTGGTCTTTCTAACTTCCCAAGTCGGAAAAGCCCGTTTACCGTCAAACCATACGCCTTTCAGTTCAAGCGCACGTCCGAGTTGAGAATGGATGCTTTCACCGACAAGGGTTTGTGATTTCAGTTCTTCGACTGGCACCCGGTGAAGTTTTGTAGCATCTCCACGTCTAGACTTTTGCCCGATCTCAACCCGCAACAAACCGGCTTGGTTCAAATCCACTAACGCGCGTTTTACCGTTCTGACTGACATGTGTGCGAGCGCGGCAATGTCTCGAAGACCTATACAAACCGGTTTGCCAAAACCAAACTTGTCAGCCTCAAAAACGTGCATTGCCTGATAGATAGAGTGAGCCGCTAAAGACAAATCGGGATAGAGCTTTGCGACATAGCGCATTACCTCAATAGCCTTGGCGCAATCGTAGGTCTTCCCGTTACTCTTATCTGGTTGGTTTGACTTCATTGGTAAGCCCTCGGGTCGTTTGACCATCGGCATGTTTCAGGTTTTCAAACTCCGCTTTGCTGGCGAATGGCCGCCCCTTGCGGCAGGAACGACAACAGGCGCAACAGCGGCCTATGTGACCGCTAGACAACGGCAATAGAACCGTAGCCGTATCGCGCCCGCAATGTTCGCAGTGTTCGCGTTCGGTTGTCATACCGCTTCCTTGATGTTGTGAACGCTGGCGCAAGCTGTGCATGTCTGGTCGGCAAACACGGCTGTAAGTATCTCGTTGCAATGCTGGCAACGGCGCGTTGACGGGTCGGATTTCGCTTGGGCTTCTGCCTTGGCTTTCTGTTCACATTCAAAGCAAAGCCCTGTGTGCCAGTTAAACGCTAAAACACGTTTACAGTTGTTACACCTAGGTAGCTTACGGCAACGGGCATCCGGTTTGTTTCGGCTACGGCATAGGATAGCGGTTGTGGTTTTTATCTTCATTTTAGGCAACCGCCTTTCCCTTGAGAAACGCCGTGATCGCAGCACTGGCAATGCGCCTGCGCCCTGCCCGCGTTGTGATTGTGGGCAAACGCCCGTCAGCCGTCATGCGGTGAATCGTCATTCTGGATAGGTTCAACTCCCGCGCCGCGTCCATCAGCGTCAATAAACGTCGGTCGCCGGTCTCGGGTTGCGCCTTATCCTTGCCGCTGAAAACGGCCTCGATCTTTTCCAGTTCGCTCGAGGTTGCGGTAAGCAGTCGCCCCATTAATTGCTCTTTACTCATATCCTTACTCCGTCTTATCGCTCCGCACATCGCGGGGCACGGGTCTATATTTAGAACATACCAGAGCAAAGCATAATCATGGGATACCGTCCCAGCTTTTCGGGGACAAGCCTTCTGTCTTGAAAACGAAAAACACCCAGCAAAAGCGGGGTGTTATGGGGTATTCTATGTTTTAGGCGTTACGCCGATTGCGTGAAAATTGGGACGGGGCTGGGACTGGGTTATTGGGTCTTTATATACCAGCCGCTTTCATTCCTTGCCATGCGCTCAGAAAAGAATGCTCTGTGATTGCCGTTTTTCTTGTCCTTGAATTGGTCGCCCGGTGTTTTCATTTTCAGCCCGTGCCCGTCAAAAGCGTCCGCCCGTATCAGGGCGCAAACGGTTTTCCATGCCTTGCCGCTCGGCACCGTATAGGAATTGCTCCCAAATGCGAACACGGCGGGCGTGTTGCCGTTGGCTAGCGACTTCAGGGCCAACTTGCCGCGTTTCCACCTCGGCTGGATCTCCACAGGTGGCGCGGGTTCAATCATTCCGAACAATAAGCGTTTCAGAAGTTCAACGCCAGTGTGAATGCTATCGGTCGCATCGGACGGCGGGGGCGTGCCTATGCCTACGCCAGTATGGTTTTCGCGTAACCATGCGCAAGCCCTCTTCACGCACCCCGCTTGCTTGGAATCATCAAAGAGGGTTGCCACTAACTCGCTGGCCTTCTCGTGTGCGTGCCCCAAAAGTGCGGCTGTCTTCTGCGTGTTTGTGTCGGCAATCAAATACCCGCTGGCGCTGGTGTTGTGGAAAAGCTCAATCCAGCATTTGGCCACCTCAACCGCTTCTTGCCGTGACCATTGCCCGCCCTCGTAAAGCGCAAGCCCCATTTCTATCGACTGTTTGGCAATCACCCTGCGGATGTTGGCTTGCACCTGTTCCGAAAAGGTAATTCTACGCATGGCAGAGAGAACAAGAACGCTATGAATGTATCCGGGAACCTTGGCGATTTCGTCAACCGTCGTTTTCGTCAGTTTGTCCTCAGCCTCACTGATAAACTCGTCATGTGTCAAGTGCATGTGTCACCCCCGCTAAAGGTTTCCCGCCGGGGCATGTTAGCGGCACACCCCGGCAGGACATCCCCGCGCCGATCACGCAGGGCAATCTACGCTTATGCCACCAACCGCTTGATAACGGCCACCCGCTCGCCTGTGAGAAGTTCAAACGCTTTCGCCAGCTTCATGGCTCCTGCCTTCTGAAAGAACGGCGTGACCTTCTCGCCAGCCTTGAGCCACTTCCACACAAGCGCACCGTTCCAAGCAAAGCCCGCAAATTCAACGCAGCGTTTCATGCAAGAAATATTGACGGGGTGAAGCACCTCGCCCGTTTCTGACCGTGTGATGAACCAACCTGTAACCGTGCCTTTGGTCTCGCCTTTAATCGCCTTTTTTTGTACCGTATTCTGCATGGTCTTGAACCTCTCTGTTAGGTTTCGGGGCTTAGGGCGTGTATGATGCACCATACATCTGCACGCCCGACTATTGCCCTTTCGATGTCGCTCACTATAGCATTTAAGCCCTTCGTGTGTCAACTGTAAATAATTGCGCATAAAGTAGTTACACAATGTTTACATCGCTGGCGTATACTCTGCCTTTCCATTACTCCGCTAGGCTTTAAGCATCGCGGCCAGTTGCGCCCGTTGCTCGCCTGTCAGCGTTTGAAGCTGTGCGGCTAACGTCGCCACGGGGTCGGCCTTGGCTTCTGGTAGAGCCTTCTTTGCGCCCTTGCCGCTAAGTTGCACCCCTGCGCTTTGCATGGCCTGTTTCGTGTGTTCGCGGGTCTGGTTGTCGTAGTGGTCGCGGATCATCCTTGCCGTCTGATGTCCGGTACACTTTGCCACCGTCTCAAACGGCACCCCGGCGTTAAGAGCCAAGACAACAAACGTGCCGCGCAAGTTGTGCCAGCCAAGCAGTGAAGCGGCGTGTTGCCCGACCTTCCTGCCCTGTCTTGTTTCGGCAATCAGTGTTTTGAGGTCGCGCCCGCTTTTCTTGGTCGTGCCCCTCGCGCCGATCAAACCGCACCGCAAACGATAGTTTGAAACCAACTCCGCATCATGCAAGTCCTGCGATATGATACACCGTTTCCGCCCGGTCGCTTTCTCGATCTCACGGTAACTTTCCCCGCGTGCGTATCGTGTGAGGGTGTCCATAACGCGGTCACGCTTGGAATCAGCGAATCCAGCCCCCCTGACGGCTTCCGACACCTTGGGGTATACCTCGGCAAGGTCGGCACTCTCGGGCGCGTCCTGACGCGGTTTAAGCGCGTTTGGCGGGGTGTCCGCAAAAGCCCGCGCAAACAACGCCTTGCCCCGGTAATAGATTCCGTTCGGGTTCGGTGGAATGAGATACGCTTTCGCCCTACGCTCTGCGGGGGTGTCGTTAGCTTCATGGATGTATTTCGGGTTTGTCTTCCCTGCGAAAAGGAGTTGCGCATCCGGCCAAACATACACCGCATCCGGTTTGCGGTCGGCAAGGGCGGTTTCCAAAACCTCGCGCAATCTGTCGAATATCGGCACCTCGATTTCAACACCCGTCTTTGAAGTGGCAACCCGTACCCACCCCGCCCGCAGGTCAACCGACTGCCAGCGCAACTGGCAAACGTCCCCGATACGCATACCCGTACAAGCTGCGCAAACGGTCAGCGCGTAAAGCATGGGGTCGGGACGAGCGGTCTCGTAAAGCTGCTCAAGCTGCGCCCCTGTCAACGCCAGCCTCGCCACCATGCCACCATCACCCGCCACCCGCGCCTTGCGCTTCTGTATGGTTTTGCCAAAGGGGTTTTCGGAACCGACTGGCAAAAGCCGCTTGAAAGCCGCCCGTATAACCGTTGTCATGTCCTTTACGGTCTTGCCGGTGTGGGTCTTGCGCACCCCGTCCAGAAACGCCTTAATGTGATCCGGCTTCACCTCGTAAAGGTATTCACATGCCACCGCCGCCGCAAACCGCTTGAAAACGGAATCACACCAAGCGAGGTGCTTTTCCGAAGGTGCCCCGCCCTCGCGGTCAATCCCGCGCCACAAGGCCGGAAGGTCTGCCAGTTTCGCATATTCCACCTTGCTGCCGGTCTTGGCTTCGATCAGCCTTTCCATGAGGTGATCAGCGTGCCCTTTCTGGCTTGCTTCTCTCTCGTGGTTGGCAAGCAGTCCCTCGGCCTTTTTGCGTGATCTTTCAAAAGCCGCGTCGCCCTCGTCATGGATGGACAGGGAAGCCGGGGGCGTCCCCAGCGCAGCGCATAGGGCGGTGCTCTTGCGCTTCCCGCTCTCAGTCCAACGCCCGTACCACGTCATGACCAGTTGACCGTCGCGCCCCTTTTTCAGTTCCAGACCCATACGCACCTCGCTTTCAACCGCTGTTTGTTTCGATGTGCGCAATTATGCGAAAGTGCGGAATGGATAGCAAGAAGATTTACCGAATATTTGCCGAAACATAAAACGATAACGGTATAAATAGGCTTTATATCATTTATTATTGCTGTTCGCGTCTTTGGTTTACACCCAGAATGTCTGGGGTTCGAGTCCCTCACCGCCCACCAGCTTTTTAGGCCGTTTTTGTTGGAAAAGCCCAATAAAAACGGGGTTTTTCGTTTGTATGACCGGCTCGTGCTTTCACCCTGCTACAACTTGAAACAGATCGAAATAATAGGGTCAAAACCACACACAAAGACACACACAGCCAGGGTGATGAACTAAACAATAACCATGCCCGCTTGACTTTCTAACCATTACCGTATTCCGTCTTTGCCCTCGCTGACGCTGTGTGTGGTATGTGTGTGGTAATTTTGAGCCAAAACAGGCTCCCAAAGGGGTAAATAACAGCCCTTAGAGCCTGCACTTCGGGCGCAGGCGTAGTGAAATTCCTGTGACAAATCACTTGTGAACGGATCACTTCGTCTAAGTAACTGGTGCAAAAAATGCACCGGTTCGATTCTGAGCAGACCGCCAATAGTGCCCTTGCCTCGGTGCCCTCATGTGGTCTCCACATCATCGGCCATGCTGCGGATGATGGCAAAAACCCACCCTGTCACAGTGGTGGTGTCGGATTTGATCTTGCGCCACTGGTTGACGGAGTATTTGGTCTTGAGCTTTGCGATGAGTTGCGGTGTCGCGTGTGCCTCGCCCAGCGTCTTCAGCGCATGGACAACCAACATGCTTTCGCGATGCCGCATAGCGGTCTCGCGGCTGGACTTTTTCCGGAACTCCAAAGTCTGCCCATCAATATCGTACGTGCGGCTCGGCCCGCTGGAGAAATAGATGTACTTCGCAGGAACCTGCGTTGAAAGACCCAGCAAATTCAGAGCCGTGTTGCCCTCCGGCAAGATATTCCAGTTGAATTTCCGCGCCAGCGCGGCGGCCACCTCGCTCAAATCAGGAGCCACCTGCCGCTTCAGGATCTCACTGTAGTCGGGGTAGTTATAAATGCCCCGTAAGATTCTGCGGATGTCGCCGGCCTTAGCCAGGGAAGACAACGTCTGGTCAATCTCATAACGCCGGAAATCACCGATGAAGTCATGCGATGAGAAGATCCACCCCTTTCTATGACCGCGAATCTTAGAAAGTATCTTGCCTCGGATAGAGTTACACATGATATTTTTCTCCTTGACTTATAGAAAAATAGACTATTTTTTCTATAACCTCAACTCGTTTCTTGCCAGCTGAAAAAATGAAGTGGTAACAGACGGACAGCTTTGTAAGAAATGTTCGATATGTTGTAAGTGGACGTTTTATGTCCAGTTGTGCTATATTCAACACGTCATGAATGAGCAACTTCAAAGTCTAGGCGAATGGGTTGACGGACTGGAACGGTCCGGACGTTACTCATTTACCGTGGAGGAAGTCCGCCAGGCTTTGGCGCTAGAGCTGCCCGCCTTGATAAAAGCGTTGCAGCGGTTGTGCGGCAAGGGCAGGCTGGTCCGTGCGCGTCGAGGCTTCTACGTGCTCGTGCCGCTGGCGTATGCCGCCGCGGGCTGCGTGCCTACCGAATGGTTCTTGGCCGACCTCATGAAGTATCTCGGATCGCCCTACTATGTGGGCTGCCTGTCTGCGGCCATGCTGCACGGCGCGGCGCATCAGCGGCCCCAGGAACTGCAGGTGGTGGTGCCGGAGTATCTTCGCGGGGTGGACTCCCCTGTGTTGCGCATCCGGTTCCTCCGTTTCTCCGGTAT
>CAZXVN010000280.1:0-2700 GCA_964643945.1 uncultured Lentisphaeraceae bacterium
TTACTCTGTCAAAGGCTAATTTACTTTGTCCTTTGACCTTTTGTTTTCGGGCAACCGTTCGTCCGGTTTAACGGAGCCGCCGATAGTCCTGCGGCGTTCTTGATCATCCGCACCGGTTTTGCTAACCTTGCCGACAACGAAAGTAACATTTTCTCACACGCTCTCAAGCCCGTCGGGCCACAGCCGAAGTGATGCACTTGGAACTTGATGTCAGGCACCCTTCATGTCTACGAAAGTCACAGATCACGTCATCGAGGAAATCCGGGCGCGCGTCGACATCGTTGAACTCATCGGCGCGCGTATGACGCTCAAGAAGTCCGGCTCCACCTTCAAAGGGTGTTGTCCCTTCCATCATGAGAAGACCCCTTCGTTCCATGTGAACCCAGTCAAACAGTTCTACCACTGTTTCGGATGCGGCGAGCATGGCGACATCTTCACCTTCCTCATCAAGCAGGATGGGCTGGCCTTCATGGAGGCCGTGCATACGCTTGCCGACCGCGTCGGCGTCGTCATTCAAGAATCAGTCGATTACAACGCCCAGAGCCGCAATCTGCTCTACGCCATCCACGCCGAACTCGCCGCTTTCTACCAGCGCTGCCTCAAGCAGACCCGCGAAGCCGAACTCGCGCGCAGCTATCTGAACAACCGCATGCTTTCCGACGAGGTGGTCGCCCGTTTCGGCATCGGCTACGCGCCCGTCAAACCGCGCGACGCGATCTTGCAGTGGGCAAAGAAACACGCCTACACCCCTGAACAACTCATCGCCGCCGGCATCCTGTCACCCTCGAACAAGCCTGACCGCCCCGACGATTACTTCGACCGTTTTCGCGGCCGGCTCATGTTCCCGATCTGCGACCGCCAAGGCCGCGTCGTGGCTTTCAGCGGGCGTATCCTCGACCCCAAAGCCCATCCAGCCAAATACGTCAACAGCCCCGAGACCGACATTTTCACCAAGAGCCGGATTCTCTACGCGCTCGACAAGGCCGCCGCCAAGATCGTCAAACACCCGCGCCGCGAAGCCATCATCTGTGAAGGCCAGATCGATGTGATCCGCTGCCACTCGGCTGGTTTCGAGACCGCCGTGGCCTCGCAGGGCACGGCCTTCACCAAGGAGCACGTCAGCCTGCTCAAAAAACACGCCGACAGCGTGGTGCTGGTATTCGACGGTGACAGCGCAGGCCGCAAGGCCGCACTCCGCACCGGCGGACTTTTCCTCGAAGAAGAGGTGCCCGTGCGGGTGGCCGTTCTGCCCACGGGCGATGATCCTGATTCCATCATCCGTGACCAAGGGCCCGCTGTCTTCCGCAGCCTCATCGAAAACGCGCAGTCCATCACGACCTTCCAGATCAACTCCCTGCGCCAGGTCGAAGCCTTGCCCGACTCCATCGACGCCTTGAATCGCGTCACACACAGCGTGCTCGACATGCTCGCGGCCTGCCCCGGCGCGGTGTTGCGCACGCGCCTTTTACAGGAGGCCGCCGCCCTGTTGCACATCCCCTACTCCGCGCTCGAAGACGATCTGGAGAAACACCGTGAGGCCCTTAGCCGGCGCGCCGCCTACGCCACGTCCTACAAAGCGGACCCTCCTGCCGCTGCCGTTGCGTCGCAGGCGCTCTCACCGACGGACACGCCCGACCGCGACGAACACCCGCCGCTCTCAGACGAATTCTCGCCAGAATCCATAAGTGACCCAGAGGCGCGGCTTTTGGACGAGCCCGAACCCGAACCGCCTTCGCATACCGAGTACCTGTTGTGCGAGTTTATGATCGAGCACGAACAGGACGCCGCCGTGCTGGATCTGGTCGAACGCTACCTGCCGCTCGACATCATTCCGCATCCCTTCACCCGCTTGGTTGTCGACACACTGCTGGCCCGGCGACAGGGCGGCGGAGACCGGCTCGCAACGCTTTGCGAGGCCGCCGACCTCGTGTGGCGGCCCCTGCTGGACACATTGCTCGCGAACAAGCAGAAAATGCTCAGCGCATGTGAGATGACCCCTGATGAAGCGGCGGAAGATTTGATCACCGCGCTGTGGGTCATGCACTTCAAACAGGAGCGCGGCCGCCTGAGCGCGGTTTCGTCTGAGCACAACGACCGTCAGCGACTCTCCCTCTCCTGTCTCATCAAGAGGTTGGAGACATACCCGTGGGAGAAGGCCTGTGCACTCATGACCTTGAACCCCTCCTCCGAGGTGGTCAAGCACGAAGGGGATATGCGCTGATGCGCGTTGCGGCGTCTCCAGCCGCTGGCGTTCCCGCATGAAACAGCCGGTGTCCGGGCGTATGGCCATGGCGCCGAGTGGAGATTCTCCCCCTTGCTTTCACATATTTTCCCATTGACCCGGCGCACAACTTTTCTTACCCTACCCGCAACTTTCCACCCACTCTTTTTTAAAAACCGAACGATTGATTGAAGGTTGCCACAACGCATGAGTGAACCGTCCCTAACCTTGTTGGCGATTGCGGATCTGCACTATACCGGCCTCGCTCGTCAGACCGCACAACTTCCCCCCATGCGCGGCGAATTGGCGCAAACGTTGCTTAAAAAGGTGTTTACCCGTCTGTACCACATGGGTATCAAGCCCGACCTCACCGTGTTGCTTGGCGATTTGGTCGAAAACGGTGCGGACCCCAACGCCGACCTCGACCGGGTCACCCTGCACGGCGAGCTCACACGGAGCGGTATCCCGGTGATCGCCGT
>CAZXVN010000281.1:0-5297 GCA_964643945.1 uncultured Lentisphaeraceae bacterium
GCGGGCGCGGCAGGATGCAGGATCGACGAGACGTGGGACGGGTTGTGTGCGGCATCGCTGTTGGCGGAGCTGGTGTCGGACCGTGTTTTGGTTGTCGATGAGCGGCTGCAGATTCTTCGCGCCAACCCAGCCCTTTTGTCGGCTTTCGGCAACGTGACGCAGGAGTCGGTCTGCGGGTGTTCGTTGGGCGAGGTTGCGGATTGTCGTCACGCCGCCGGGGGGGGAGCGTGTGGCGGTGCCGCAGCCTGTGCGGAATGTGGCTGGTTTCAAGCCGTGAGGACGTGTCAGCGGGAGGGCGCCGGCGCGCAGGAGTGCCGGATTCTTAAGCGGAACGGAGACGCGCTCGATTTTGCGGTCACGGCGCTTCGGTCGGGAGCGGGGCCCTTCTGTGTGTGTGGCCTGAAAGATCTTTTTGCGCCGAAACGGCTACGGGTTTTGGAGCGGGCGTTCTTTCATGATGTCACCAATCTCGCAGCGGGGATCCGGGGGTTGTGTGAACTGGTGGATGTGCCGGACAGCGGGCCGGGTCAAGAGGTTCGTTTGCTGATTCACGACTGCGCCGAGAAGTTGGTGGACGAGGTTGAGCGGTTGAGGGTGCTGCGGGTTGCGGAGAACGGCGACCTTCGCCTGTGTCGCCGTGCGGTCGCACCCGGCTCGATCCTGCAGGCTGTGGCGGCGCGTTTTCAGGAGGATGCGTCCGCCCGTCACGTGGAGGTGGTCGTCGAAAAGGAGGCTGCGCCGGCTGTCTTTGAAACGGACAAGGAACTGCTGACTCTGGTGTTCGGCGAACTGGCGCGTAACGCGATCGAGGCTTCTACGCGGGGCGACCGGGTGACGCTCACGTGCGCGGCTGAGAACGGCCGGGTTGTTTTCAGTGTGCATAATCAGGCGGTGCTTGACGAGCGTGTTCAGGCGCATGTTTTTGAGCGGTCGTTTACGACCCGAGGTCCCGGCAGAGGCGTGGGCGCCTATCGGGCGAGATTGATTGCGGAGCGGTATTTGAATGCTACAGTAGGGTTTGTGACGCGAGAGCCAGAGGGCACCACATTCTACATGAGGTTTCCTCTCAACGAGTCCAAGTGACCGACTTGAGGTAGAAAGGCAGAGCATGGCAGCACGAGAAACAAGAATTGTCCTTGTGGACGATGAGGTTCATATCCGTTACCTTGTACGAGGCCTCATCCTGAATGAAGGCTACGTGGTGGTCGGCGAGGCCAACAACGGCGAGGATGCGCTCGAGATGTACCGGAAATATCAGCCGGATCTGATTCTGATGGATATCAACATGCCCTTGAAAACAGGGGATAAGGTTCTGGCCGAGATCCTGAAAGAGTTTCCGGAAGCGAAGGTCGTGATGCTGACCATGGTGGCGGACATCGATACAGTGAAGCGCTGTTTGGAGCTCGGCGCGCACGATTATATCCTCAAAAATGTTCCCGTCGAAGAGATCCGGCGCATGTTGAGCGAGATCGTCAAGTCTATCATACGAGTGGAGGATGTCTTATGAGTGACCGGTTCGATTTACGTCAGATGTTACAGGAGACTAAACTTGACGAAAAGGTCTTTCGCTCAAAGCCGGTTCTGCTGACACAAAAAGATATCAAGGAAATGCGCGAGAAGCTGAGGAAGGATAAGGCAGAGAGGAGGCGGGCTCAATGATCGCGTGCGAAGAGCTTGTTCAGCAGTTGAGGGCGTTGCACATCATGCCGGAAACGGAGTTGGATCGATATTGCCAACAACGGAGCGATGATCTGCTGGGCCTTTTGGATGAAATTCAGATCCGTCATCCGGCCCACAAAGACACCTTGGGGCGGATCTGGGCGGATGCGCTCAACGTGGCCTATGTGAACATCCAGACCACCTTGGTTGACTCCCATGTGGCATCGCGTTTGAACATTGATTTCGCCTTACGTGAAGAAATTATCGCCCTGTACGAGTTTGACGGCGTTGTCACCTTGGCCGCGTCACATCCCGAGAACATCTTCATGGAAGAGCGGGTATCCGAGCTGCTGGGGCTGGCCATCAGTGTTGTGTTTGCTTTCCCCTCGCAGATTATCGATGCCATCGAGATGGCGTATCAGTCGAGTGACAGTCTGACCGCGCTGATCGCACAGTCTGGGATCAATGAGCTGGCTGGCCAGGCGGGGGTGCTGACGACCGAGCAGATGGAGCAGTTGGCCGGAAGCGAGTTTGTCATCAAGTTCGTCCGAGGGCTTATCCTGTTAGCGCTTTCTGAACGGGCGAGCGACATTCATATTGAGCCGGGGGAGAGAGGTGTCCGCATCCGTTTCAGGATTGACGGAGAACTCGAAGACCGTTTCCGGCTTGAGTCGGCCGTGCTCGGTCCTGTGGTCAGCCGATTGAAAATCTTGGCCGATGTGGATATTGCCGAGTGCCGTCTGCCGCAAGATGGCCGTATCGGGCTGGAGTTGCGCGAAAACGTTCTCGACTTGCGTTTTTCATCGATGCCTTCGATCTATGGCGAGAAAGTGGTGCTTCGGCTGTTGGGTCAGAGCCAGTGGCGGGCCATTCCCGATATGGATCAACTGCAGTTCTCGGCCACGACCTACAAGAACCTGTCGCGGACCATCCAGACACCGAACGGCATATTTTTTGTAACAGGGCCGACCGGTTCAGGAAAGACGACCACACTCTACGCGTTGATCAAGCAGATCAACACGACGGGCGTCAATATCCTGACGATCGAGGATCCGGTCGAGTACCGCTTGGAAGGGATCACCCAAGTCCAAGTCAACCCGCATACCGGGCTCGATTTCAGTCTGGCGTTGCGTGCGTTCCTGCGGCAGGACCCGGATGTGATCCTCGTGGGCGAAATCCGTGATGCGGAGTCTGGGCGGATCGCGGCACAGGCTGCGTTGACGGGCCACTTTGTGTTGGCGACCATGCACACCAACAGCGCGGTACAGTCCATTACCCGTCTGCTCGACATCGGGGTGGAGTCGTTTCTCGTTGCGCCGTCGATCATCGCGGTGATGGCGCAGCGTCTCGTGCGGCAGGTGTGTGCGACCTGCCGCGAGTCCTACCCCGCACCCCAGAAGGAGCTCGACGAGAATTTCATCAATACGGAAGGCGAAGAAGTCCGCTTCTGGCGGGGCGGTGGCTGTCCGCAATGTCATCAAACCGGGTACTATGGACGTGTGGCCGTGCATGAGCTTTTCGTGGTGAATGATGAGATCCGCAACCTGATCGCGCACAATGCGACGATCATCGAACTTAAAGCTGCGGCCAAACGGACGGGCTTTTTGCCGATGCGGTATGACGGCCTCAAGAAAGTGTTGCGGGGACTGACCACGCTCGAACAGGTGAACGCGATCTCGTATTATGAGGACCTGCCCGTGTCGGTTTAAGGGTGCCATTTTACTGCGGGTTGCGTATAATGCGCCCCTGATTCATGACCGACTATTCCAAATTCTTGAACGTCGAGCAGTGCGAGGCTGCGACTGCGGGGAACGGGCCGTTGCTCGTGCTGGCTGCTGCCGGAACCGGCAAGACGCGCACGCTTGTCTATCGCGTGGCCTATCTGGTGGAGCGTGGCGAGACGCCCGACAGCCTGTTGCTGCTGACGTTCACCAACCGTGCGGCACGAGAGATGCTGGAGCGTGCCAAAGATGTGGCAGGCGAAGCGGTGGGCAACCTGTGGAGCGGAACCTTTCACCATGTCTGCAACCGTTTCCTGCGGCGTTTTAGTGACAGGCTCGGCTATCCGAACGATTTCACCATTCTTGACCGTGACGATTCGCGCACGCTGCTCGACACCTGCATCAAAGACACGGTGCTCCACAAGAAGGAGTTCCCAAAGAAGGATGTGATCGGTTCGCTCATTAGCTCAGCAGCCAACCGCGCGTGCGAGATCGAGGTTGTGCTTAAACAAACGCTCGATGGACAGGAGGTCGATCCGCTGGAGATCGTCAAGGTCGCCAACCTCTATGCGGAACGTAAGCGGGCGATGGGGGCGATGGACTTTGACGACCTGCTGGTGAACGGGCTGCGGCTGCTCACCGAGCATGAGTCCATCCGCGCCTTCTATCAGGCCAAGTTTAAACATGTGCTGGTGGACGAGTACCAGGACACCAATCTCTTGCAAGCCCGGACGGTCGATATCCTGGCGGGCGTGAACCGGAACGTGATGGCCGTGGGCGACGATTTTCAATGCATTTACTCGTGGCGCGGCGCCGACTTCCGTAACATCATGGAGTTTCCCAAGCGCTGGGACGGTTGCCGCATTGTCAAACTGGAGCAGAATTATCGCAGCGTGCCCGAGGTGCTGGAGGTGGCCAACGACTGCATCAAAGGCAACCCCGGGCAATTTCAGAAGACGCTGCGCCCGACGCGCAAGAGCCGCAATAAGCCGCGTGTCTTCTATCTGCGGGATGGTGACGAGCAGGCGACGGCCGTGTTAGGCCTGATCCGGCGCTATCAGGAGGACGGTTATTCTCTGCGGGACATGGCGGTGCTCTACCGCGCTCACTTCCACTCGATCGAGTTGCAGATGATGCTGGGCCGTACTCGGCTACCGTACGTGATCACCTCGGGGATTAGCGTGTTCGAGCAGGCACATGTGAAAGATGTGATCGCCTTCTTGCGCGTCTGTGAGAGCCGTGCGGACCGCATGGCCTTTGGGCGGCTCTTGGGCCTGTTGGGAGGGGTGGGCGAGAAGACGATCGATTCGCTCTGGGTCAAGCTGGGGGGCTTGTTTGACACGCGCGACCCTGAGCAGCGCGCGCGGTTGTCTGCGGCGCTCAAGCCTGCGGCACGCGGCCAGTGGCAGGTGATCGACCGGCTCATCGAGGAGTATCACCGGGATAACCTGGCGGCGTCGGGCGGCGAGGTGGTGCAGCGTTTCTGCGACGTGTTCTATCACACCTATCTGGCGCGTGCGTATGAGAATGGCGACAAGCGCGAAGAGGATATCCGCGAGCTGGCGTTGCAGATCAACAAGAGTGAGGGCGTGGTGCCGTTCCTGCAAGAGGTGGCGCTGCTCACCAATGTGGATCACGAGTACGACAAGATGAGCCGTGAGCATGCGGACATGCTGCACCTCAGCACGGTGCATCAGGCCAAGGGGCTCGAGTGGCCGGTGGTTTTTGTGATTTGGGCTGCGGAGGGGATGTTTCCCTCCAGCCGCTCGATCGGCGAATCGGAGAATGACTCTGAGGAACGCCGGCTCTTCTATGTGGCCGTGACGCGTGCGAAGGATGAGCTGGTGCTCTGTGCGCCTGAGATGCGGCGCACACGCGAGGGCGGCGTGTTTTTCTGCAAGCCCTCGCGCTTCATCA
>CAZXVN010000282.1:0-2505 GCA_964643945.1 uncultured Lentisphaeraceae bacterium
CAAGGAGAAGCGATCATGCACAAGATGACCCGACGGACGTTCCTGAGCACCACCGGCTGCGCCGCGGCGGGCGCCGCCGTGGGCGGCCTGGTCCTGGCGGCGAAGGGGGCGGAGAACGCTTCGCCTTCGTCGGAGCGCGAGCGGCTCGCTGCCGAGGGCGAAATCTGCTGGGGAGGCATGCACTCGTGGCGGACGATGCTGCAGGTGCTCGAAGGCGTGGGACGTCCGAAGACCCTCGGGTTCCAAGCCGACATGGCCCACACGCTGCTCTATCTGCTTGGCTTTAACGCCCCGGAGGACCGCCTGGTGCCGGAGGCGTTCGATTGGAGCGATACCGCGACCTTCCGCGATGCCTACATACGACTTGCCGCGGCGCTGCGTCCGTGGACGTCCGATTTTCATGTCGCCCAGAACGACGCCACGGTCAAGGGACAGGGCACGCACGACAAGACGGGGCGCCATTGTCTGCCGGACGACCCGAACGGCAAGCTGGACATCACCTGGGCCGCAGGCCGGTGGCTGCGTGATGACACCGGGGAACCGACACGCGCCATCCGGCACCTCTGCTGGGACGGCTGCATGTTCACGAATGAAGTGATGCTCAAACCCGCAACGTGGAATTCCATTCTGGGCGCGATGATCAACATCCGCAACGCCCATGGCTGGGGAGAATAGACAATGAAGACGAAAAAAAAGCTCAACATCGGCATGATCGGTTACGGCTTTATGGCCCGGACGCACTCCAATGCTTACCTGAGGGTCGGCAACTTCTTCGATCTGGAATACGCGCCGGTCTTGAAAGCGGTCTGCGGCCTGGTGGAGGCTGAGGCCAAGGTGTTCGCAGACCGCTGGGGCTACGAATCCTACGCCACCGACTGGCGCAAAGTTGTCGAACGTAAGGACATCGATGTCATTGAAATCTGCGTGCCTAACAACTGCCACGCCGAGATCGCCATCGCCGCCGCCAAGGCCGGCAAGATGGTGGTCTGCGAGAAACCGCTCGCCCTCAATGGGCCACAGGCCTTGAAGATGGTCGAGGCGGTTGAGAAGGCCGGCGTGCCCAATCTGGTCTCGTTCAACTACCGCCGCATTCCGGCGGTGACGATGGCCAAGCAGCTCATCGCCGAGGGGCGCTTGGGCAAGATATTCCACTACCGCGCCAACTTTCTGCAGGACTGGACCATCTCGGCCGACGTGCCTCAGGGCGGCATGGGGACTTGGCGGCTGGACGCCAAGGCGGCCGGCTCCGGCGTCACGGGAGACCTGCTGGCCCATTGTATCGACCTCGCCCTCTGGCACAACGGCCCGATCAAGGAAGTCAACGCCATGACCGAGACCTTTGTCAAGGAACGCAAGAGCGTCGAGAGCGGCAAGATGGAGCCGGTCGGCATTGATGATGCCTGCACCTTTTTCTGCCGCTTCGACAACGGTTCGATGGGCAACTTTGAATCGACGCGCTACGCCCGCGGCCACAAAGCCCAGTTCACCTTCGAGATCAACGGCGAAAAGGCCTCGATCCGCTGGGATCTGCACGACCTGCACCGGTTGCAGTACTTCGATCATCGCGACGAGGGGATCCTGCGCGGCTGGCGCTCCATACACGTCACCGACGGTGACCATCCGTACATGAACAAGTGGTGGGTTCCCGGTTTGCAGATCGGCTACGAGCACAGTTTCGTCCACCAGGCCGCTGACTTCATTCAGGGGCTTCAATCCGGCAAGATGCCGGGGCCGACGTTCCGCGACGGCCTCGCCACGAATGCGGTTACCGATGCCGTCCTGAAATCTGCCAAGGCCGGCCGTTGGGAGAAGGTCCGGCGATGATTCGCCGCAGCAGGCAGACAACATGAATCCGCGTGTACAAGTTAAAGGCAGCCTATGAAAAAAAACAAACCGTCTAAAACGTCTACCACCAAGGCCATGAGTCACGACGCCTTGGATCAGGGCCAGGGTATCCTGCGCCTGACGCCCAACTGGGTGCCCCGCTCTTTCTGTGTGCCGGGCCGGAGAATCAAACTGCATCCCGACGACTATTACGCGCTGGGCGGCGAGCGGGGCGGCATCGACGAGCGCTGGTTTTCTTCGACGACCCCAGCCCAGAACGGTCCGCTGACCGGAAAAAATGAAGGGTTGAGCGCGGCCGTTTTCAAGGACGGCCCGGCTGAGCGCACGATCCTGCTGCGGGACGCGGTGCAGGAGCTGAAAGGCTCTTTGATTGGCGACCGCCTCTGGAAAGAATATGCGGCCTGGCCGATGTATTCGAAGTTTTTCGACAACCAAGGGGCCCTGCCGCACCATATCCACCACCGGGACCAGCACGCGCGCCTGACCGGCCAGAAAGGAAAGCCGGAGGCTTACTACTTTCCGCCCCAGGTGAACAATCACGAGATCGGAAGAGCACACGTCTGAACTCCAGTCACCGGCTATGATCTCGTATGCCGTCTTCTGCTTGAAAAAAAAAAAAAAGAACATCCAATCTCAGAAGTTCACGCATGTATTCTGTCG
>CAZXVN010000283.1:0-8592 GCA_964643945.1 uncultured Lentisphaeraceae bacterium
TTTTGCTATTTTTTTGCTTTGTGCGCTCGTTCTTGTCCCCGCAGTCATTGACGTAGACCCAGACGCGTCTGGTTTTGGGGTCTTGCCAAACAGCGAGAAGGCAGTTGCCCGGACCGCTGGCGAGCGCGATGGTTTTCTTGCCCTCCGTGTCGTACGCCATGACCTTGCGGTCATTCGGGGCCTTCCCCGAAGAGGCCAGCACACAGCGGCCGTCTTGCGTCAGCAGCGGCGCGCTGCCGGCAAAGGGCAATTCTCTGATGACGCCCTCTTTCGTGTCGAAGAACTTGAGCTTCATGTCATTCTCGGCACCCTGATTCCACGCCACCTTCACCCGGCGGCCTCCGGTCAGGCTGAGCAGCTGCTGCTTCACGCTGTTCGTCTCGGCGGCAGCAAGGCCGGGCTCCAGACCCGCGCCCAGCAAGAGACTGCCCGCCAGCGCCGACAGGGTCACTCCAAGGTTATTCCTTCTTAGTGATTGCGCCATGATGTGTTCATTCCTTTTGTTGTTCTTCACTTGCCCAGTTTCAACACGGACCAGCCGGTGCTCTCGGTGAACTCGCGTGCAGCGAAGCACCAGATGACTACTTTCTTGCCGGCCAAATAGGCGGGATCGGTCTTGGCACGGCGTATGAGGTTCCTGCGTGCCGGCGTTGCGCCGGAGCCGCACACGCCAATGACATCGACCGGAATGCCGAGTTCGGCGGCAAGCTGATCGGCAAGACCTGCGCCCGTGCCGTGCAACTCCGCTCCCGCGTGAAAAACCAGCGTGTGGCTGTCCCCGAGCAGGATGACCGGGCTTGCCTTGTCTTCGAGGGTGCCGCCGGGAGCCTCGACAGCGCGCACGGGCAACTCTTCCGAACCTTTGCCGTCCGTCAAGTCACCGGTGATCCTGCGCGTGTCCGGCTTGGTCTTGAAGACATCCGGCTTGCCCTTCAGCCACGCCGGCGCGCCGAGCAACTCCCTGATCTGCCTCGCCGTCACTTCGCAGGCATAGGGTGACCAGTGCGTGTCGGTCTTGCAGTAGAGGAGCGGGCTGCCGGGTTTGGACTTCTCCTTCAAAAAGGTCTCGGCGATGTCCAGCACCTTCACACCCTTGTCACCCAGCAGCTTGAAGAACTGCTGGTGCACGGCATCCAGCCGCCCTGCGGCCGCCGCCCCGTCCAGTTTCTCCGGATAGACCAGCGCTTTGCACGGAACCGGCGCCAGGATCAGCTCGATCCCCTGTGCTTTCAGTTGCTCGTTGAAATCAAGAATCGCCGGCAGCGGATCAGCATTGTCGGGCGAGGTCGCTTTCGAAACCTTGCGGGCGGCCTCGCCCCAGAAGGCGCCCACGCTGATATGCCGCAGTTCGGAGCGCAGGAACAGCCAGCCGTCGCTGCCGGGAACGGCCATGGCGTCGCCGGCTGCCGCCTTCGTCGCGCAGGCCGCGCGGAAAGCGCCATCGCCCGCAGCCGCCCTCAGGGCGTCTGCAGCCAAGTCGGCGGCATTCGTGGAACCCGCGGCAGAGGCGGCACTGTCTTTGTCGGGGCTCCTCTCGTGAGTTCCTCGATCAGGTCCGGCGGCCGACAATCCCTCGCTTCTCTCCTGCCGAACGTCCCCCGCCCAGGCCGGGTCGGCGGAGAGGAGCTTTTCGTCGTCAAGTTCGCTGCGGTTGATCTTCTCATATTTCGATGCCACGGCAGACCAAGCCTGCACAGGTAACCGGACGGCGTCGCCAGGCCGATAGCGCGAGGCCGGCATCGACTTGTTGTCGCGCATGCTCCAGGCGAACACCACGGCCTCCTTGCCCGCAGCCGAAGGATCGTCGGCGGTCTCGATGTCGGTCAGATGGAGCATAAGAATGTGATCCTTGTACGGAACGCTGCCGGGCCGCGGCGCGAAGGAAACTGCACGCACGACCGCCCGAACCTCTACCGTGCAGCCGGCCTCGGGAGCATAAAATCCAGCCATCTTCTTTTCGCCAAGCACCAGTGGCAGCAGCTTCCAGTCCCCGCAGGCCAGCTCGCGCGAGGCAAACTCCCAAATCACCACCTTCTTTCCCGCCAACCGGTCGTTCCCCCGGTACAGCTCCTTGGCGAGCATCTCGCGCGTGGCGCAGGAGCCGGCATCGTTGCGGCAGATCGCGTCGACCGGCAGCCCCAACGCGAGGCTCAGATGCTCGACGAGCCCTGCGGCCTCGCCCCAGCCCATGGGCTCGAGCGAGTAGATGTTGGCAAAACTGTCGCCCATGAAGAGAACTTCGGACTGCGGATCCGCCCGCAAGAAGCGCTTGCCATCAAGAACCTGCCTGATCCGCACGGTCTCGGGCGGAAAGGCCCGCTGCCCAACTGGCAGTTTGAGCATCATCGCCACGTCACCCATATTCTCCACGGGCTTCGCGACCGTGGTTAAGCGCCCCGCCACAGCCGTCGGCAGCGCGACCGTGCTCCGAACGGCGTCGGCCAGCTTGCCAGCCACCAGCTCCATGGCGGCTGGCGTCCAATGCGTGTCGGTCTTGAGGTACAACGGGAGCGCCGGCCCGCGGGCCTTGGCTTCGGCGAGTAGCGGTGCGGGATCGAACACGGCGATGCCCGCCTGCGTGAGCCGACTCTTGAACGGCTCGAACGACGGATTCTGCACGACCGGGGATTTCGCTGTATAGCGGCGGGAAAAACATTCGGGATAGATGGACGGCTTCGCCGGTGCCGGCACGACGATCAACGCGATGCCGCGCGCGGCGAGCTGGTCGCGGAAATGGACGATGGCCTTGATCGGATCCGGCTGCGGCGCCTTCGGATTGCCGCCGGTTGTTGCCCGCCGTTTCAGGACCCTCGGATCGAGAAAGCTCCGTCCGGTCACGTAGTCCAAATCCGGGCGGTAGAAGAGCCAGCCGTTCCGTCCAAGATAAGCCTTCTCGTTTCCCTGTCCCACGGCCAGCATCAGCGACTGCACGCGTGGCAGGAGCGTTTCGCCCACCACGGAATTTTGCTCCCAGTCGTCCTCGACGGTCTTGATCTGCGACGACGACGGCAGGAGGTTTACCGCGCTGACCACGCCGCTCACCGCCTTGACCCGGCTCCGGTCCGGCGCCAGGCCGCGCAGCCCCGCGGTGAGCCGCGTAATCCGCTCCGGCTGGCGGAGAGCGGAGCAGAACTGGGCCAGCGGCACGGACGCAATCACTGCGAGGAAGAAGACCGCCAGCGTCACGCGCGTGCCTCGCGCGAACTCGGTGTTTCCGAGTTCGTGCGCCGCCTGCTCCTCGCGGGTCACCTTGGCTTTGACCTTAGCCGTCGAATGGGCTTCGATGGGTTTCATGCGGGTGTCTTAAAAAATGAAATAGATGAACGGGTTGTACGACTGCGCGAAAAGCAGCACGAGCGAAACGATGAGCATGAAGCAGGCCCACGCCACCTTGGGCCATGTCATGCGGCGGGTAATGTCCCAAGACTGCGGCATGGTCCAGACGGCCACTGCCGCCACCGCAAAGCTGATGAGGTAGTAGGGTTGTCCGATCAGGCCCGTAAGCAGATCTGCGGCAGGGCTGTCGCCCGCTCCAAACAAATTCCCCAGGAAGCGCATGGATGAAGGCAGATCCGCCGCACGGAAGAAGACCCAGGCCAGGCAGACCACCGCGAACGTGATCCCCGTTCGCAACAGTCTGGGCAGTGCCGCATAGAAGCTCTTCTTTCCCGTCAACCGCTCCATGGCCAGCCAGCCGCCATGAATCGCCCCCCAGATGACGAAATTAAAGCTCGCGCCATGCCACAGGCCGCCCAGCAGCATCACCAGGAACAGATTGATGTAGGTGCGAATCTCGCCCAAGCGGTTGCCGCCCAGCGCAATGTAGAGGTAGTCGCGCAGCCAGCTCGAGAGGGAGATATGCCATCGCCGCCAGAAGTCCGTGAGCGACTCGCTCTTGTACGGCGAGTCGAAGTTTTTGGCGAAGACGAAACCGAGCATCAGGCCAAGGCCGATGGCCATGTCCGAGTAGGCGCTGAAATCGAAATAGATCTGGAAGGCGTAGGCGCCGAGGCCGTACCAGGCGTCCAGCGGGTGGGCGCTGCCCGCGTCGAACACGGTGTCAGCGATTTTGCCGCAGGCGTTGGCCAGGATCACCTTTTTTCCCAGCCCCAGCGAGAACATGGCCACCCCGCGGGCGAACTTGTCCAGCGTGAGCCGGCGGTTCTCGATCTGCTCGGC
The DNA here is from genome assembly GCA_964643945.1 of uncultured Lentisphaeraceae bacterium. Classification (GTDB taxonomy): domain Bacteria; phylum Verrucomicrobiota; class Kiritimatiellia; order RFP12; family UBA1067; genus JAHFSX01. The sequence goes on from CAZXVN010000283.1 coordinate 4,180, forward strand.
CAGAAAAGAAAACTGCAGGATGGGCCCGGCCACCAGGTGCGGATACATCGAGACGAAGCAGGCGAAGTCGCCGAAATGCTTCATGGCCTTGGCGTCGCCGCGGTAGACGTCGATCGTGTAGGAAAGCGATTGGAACGTGTAGAAGCTGATCCCCAGGGGCAGGACCACGCGGAAGAAACCCTCCCACTGTGCCTGCGGCCATCCCAGCCCCGCCACCAGCGCGTTGTAGCTTTCCACGCCGAAATTGAAGTACTTGAAGAAACCGAGCGAAATCAGGTTCGACACGATCGACAGGACGATGGCCCAGCGCTGCGACCGGCTGCGCACCGAGTCGCACGGCAGCGCCACCACCGGCTCGCGCCAAACCCGCCAGAGCCGCCATGTGCCGTGCGCGATGATCACGCTCGCCAGCCAGTCCACCAGCGTCGTGGCCGCCATCAGGAAAATGAACTTCGGATTCGCCCAGCCATAGAACACATACCCGAAGACGATCAGCGAGTAGTTCAGTGTCCGGTTTCCAGCCCGCGCGAGCAGGTAGTAAACCGCCAGCGCCAACGGCAGGAAGTAGAATATAAAAAGATAAGAGCTGAATACCATTAGGAAACGCCTTGTCCCGTACCGCTCACGCCAGCCTGAAACAGCGATCTCAAGTTGGAATTTTTGTCATAGTGCTGGAGAGAAAACAAGAAAAAAAACCTCTTCTTCTAAAAGCGGCATTATTATATCTGTCCCCCGGCATAGTGTCGTTGTACTTTTGCGTTTATTAGTTGTACTTTTGCGACAATGCGGACTACTATTAAAGCACGATGAAAAAACGGCTCGCAAAAATTCGGAGCGCGAGTGTCTCCAGCCCGCGGCGCGGGGGGCTGCACCATGCCCGCCACCGCGTCCTGCTCCTGCTGGGCTTCTACAACATCCGGCTGCACACCGGCATTCTCCGCTATGCGCGCGAAGCAGACTGGGTGTTGAACGATCAATACATACGCGTGGGCCTGCCGCCGATCGGGTGGCGGGGCGACGGCATCCTCGCCCTGATTACCAACCCCAAAGACGTCGTGGCGCTGCGCCAGTATCCCCGATTGCCCCTGGTCGACTTTTCCAAGGGCTGGATTTCGGAATCCATGCCCGCGAAATACCGGGCTGCCGGAATCGACCGTCCTCGCGTTTACTATGACAACGCAGGCATCGGCCGAATGGCGGCGGAGCACTTCCTCGAGCGCGGCTTCAAGCACGTCGCCTATATGAATTACGGCAACTTCTGGATGGAAGTCGAGCGCATGTCCTCGTTCCGGCAGACGATCGAAGACGCCGGAAGCAGCTACTACGAGATCCCCTTTTACCAGCACAATCCCAAGACGTCACCGCTGTCTTTGCGTGAACACCGGCGGGCTCAGCAGTGGCTGGTGAAGACCCTCCGCGAGCTTCCCAAACCGGTGGGCATAGCCGCCAGCGTTGACGACATCGCCTCCCAACTCTTGCAGGCCTGCGATGACGCGGGCGTGAGTGTGCCCGAGGAAGTGGCGGTGCTGGGTTGTGACAACGACCCCATGGTGTGTGATTACGCGCTGGTTCCGCTCTCCAGCGTGGACAACGACTGGGATCGCGTAGGCTACGAGGGCGCCAAACTGTTGGACCAGCTTATGGCCGGCAAGCGAGCCCCGCGCAGACCAATCCTGATTCCGCCCAAAGGCGTGGTGACCCGCTTAAGCACCAACATCTTGGCGGTTCCCGATATCAGGATCGCGCGGGCCGTACGTTTCATCTGGGATCACTACCCGGAGGCCATCGGCACGTCCGAAGTGGCCGCCGCGGCCGGCCTGAACCGGCGTAAGCTGGAGCGCGACTTCCTCATGCATCTCGGCCAAAGTGTTAATCATGAGATTACCCAGATGCGAATCGAGCATGCCAAGAAGTTGCTGCGGGAAACAAAAGTGAAAACCCATGAAGTGGCCCGGCAGTGCGGCTATAACGACGTCTCCTATTTTTCCAAGAGCTTCCGCCGGCTCACCGGCGCCAGCCCCAGCCAATACCGCCGCCAGACGGCAGCCATGCCACGCCCGGAAGATGAAACCGGGGGCTTGCGGAATAACCCGATTTAGGTTTTGGCGTCAGCGTTTATTCGCACGCGCTTGGGGTTAATTTTTTCCGGCCACCGTCCCGCAAACGACGACCGTCTGGCCGATGGCCGGTGCCGTGGCTGGCCACACAAGCTTGCCCCCGTTCGCCTTTTCAGCCTCGATGGTGTATTCGAAATCTCCCCTCGCAGGCGGCAGCATCGCCTGGTACACCGCTCTGGCCAGAGGCTTCAGCTCCACCTTCACATAGTCACCTTTGCCCATCCCGCGAACATACAGAGCCCCTTTTTTCATCGGCTGCTTATCCAGCAAGATGACTTTTAGCGTGAGCACCTCCCCCTCTGCCACGTGCGTACGAACCGTCGGCACAATGATGCGCGGCACACCCTGGTAGCGGGAAGAAACTTTCGACGTGTCACCCAGCGGAGCACCCAGCAGGTCGGCAAGCTCCTGATCGTGCCCGTCGACAAAGTTTCGCTTGAGGCGCGTGCACTGTTCCAGGTTGGCGATGGTTCCCAGCTCCCCCGGCGTATCGGTCGCCGCCAAGAGATACGTCATCATTGTCTCCCAGGCGCGCGCCAAGTGAACCCTCGCGGGAAAGGCTTCGGCACGCGCAAGCGCTTTTTTCCGCACCGCGTCCTTCTCCGCTTTCACCTGCTCCATGGCGATGTCCAGCGCGCCGCGCGCACAAGCGGCTTCTGTCAGGGCACGCATGTAGCGAAAGCTGTTGAGCCAATAATCAAAGCGCTCAAGATTCCCCGGCCCTTTGACCCGGCCGCGCAACGCAGCCAACTCATCCACGAACGCGTAGCGCTTCGACTCCTGCTCCCACGGCGCCCTGATCTCAACGAGGGCGCCAGGCCCGTAGAGCCATGTGGTCGGACGCGGCAACGTGGCCCGCCCCTGTATCACATCATACGCGCCGTTATCGCCGTCATAGCGCGTAAAGAAACCTGCCATCTCGGCGGCCACCTCGGTTCCGAACCAGGCTGGCGCCATATCCGCGTAGAAGTCGGCACAGGGCAGATCGCGCTTCCGCTTCACCCCGGCGGCCGCTGCGGCCACATCCGGACTGTCGGCCGGCTTGCCGACGTCCGGGTTCCAGCTCTTCTGAGACCAGGCCGACATTGCCAAGGCGGACACGGTTGGGGACAGGAGCTTGGTCCGCCAGTGAATGCCCAGCAGCCCGGAGCAGCCGTACGAAAGCGCGTCGGCCGCATCCCGCCGCATTCGTCCCGACCACAGTTGCGGCAACACCATCGCACTGTCGTCTTCCATCCAGGGAATCGCCCATTTCGGGCGACCTTTAATCCTCACAAACTCCGGATCCACCCAGTTGAAACCGATATTGCGGTTGATGCAGCTCATGACCGCATCCCCGGGAAGCAGGTTGTTGAAAAGCCCGCGATCCTGCTTCGGGCCCAGTTCCCATCCGCAGGTCCCAAACCCGAAGGGGCTCCCCAGCTTCTTCAGCGCCTCCATCGCGATTTTAACATCCTGCACGGTCGCATCAATCTCGGGCTGCGTCGCCTCCCGCCACGTCCAGTCTTCCGGCGTCCACAGCCAGTAGGTGTCGATCGGATAGGTGCGCGCAATACGGGTGAACATGCCTTCGTACACTTTTTGCCGAACCTCCGGGCTCAGCGGATCAAGCCCTTTCTCGCGCAAGCGGGCGGTCACTGACGCAGGGATGTGCAGCGGCGTCTCGGTTCCAATGCAGATCTTGACGCCCAGCTGCCGGCCATACCCGAACACGTCGCGCAACAGCCTCGCCGCACGCTCAAACACCTCGTTGCAGGCTTCCGGCGTCTTCGGCTCGGGCCGATGACCGCGGGTAACCTGAGGCCCGAAGTCGTCTTCCTCAAAAACGCTGGCAGCCCCGGCTGCGAAATCTCTGGTCGGCATAGGCGCATACCCCCAAGAGTTGTACGTGGTGCTGGCCCAGTGAGACGGCGAGCTGAATGAAACCTTTCCGCCGGCGCCCACATCGTCCGGATGTCCGATCCAAATCAACGGCTCAGGCCCTGCCATGCCTTCAGGATAACAGTGCAGGCCCAGAAGGTTCATTCGCATTTTAACCATCTGATTGAAGCAAACCTTGTAGTCATCGGCTTCCCACCAGTCCGCCCCCTCGGTGAAGTCGTGAAACGGCAAAAGCCCGCGCGTCTCGAACAAGGGCGAGTGCGTTTCATCGAGACCCGGCAGCGCGAAGGGGATCCGCTTGTCAGGAAACACATCGCCATGAAGATAGAATCGCACACCTAGCTTCTCGGCAAAATGGTAGGCCGCATACAGCACAGCCACGTCACTGCCTCCCGCCAGGTCCAAGGTGCTGCCT
>CAZXVN010000284.1:0-8176 GCA_964643945.1 uncultured Lentisphaeraceae bacterium
CCTGTATAGCAAAAAAACAGGCCGCTTGGCAACGGAAAAATTCAACGAGGCCCGCTGCCAAAAATTAACGGGACAGCCAGCCGCCATCCACGACCAGCACATGGCCGTTCATGTAGTCGGACGCGGGTGCGGCCAAGAAGACGACGGCGGACATCAGATCTTCAGGCGTGCCCCAGCGTCCGGCGGGGATGCGGTCGAGAATCGCCTGATTGCGGACCGGGTTCTCGCGGAGGGGCCGGGTGTTTTCGGTCGCGATGTAGCCGGGGGCGATCGCGTTGGTGCAGATCTTGTGCGGGGCGAGCTCGTTTGCCATAAGCTGGGTGAGGCTCTTGATGCCGCCTTTAGAGGCTGCGTAGCCGGGCACGAGGATGCCGCCCTGGAAGGAGAGCATCGAGGCGACGTGGATGATCTTGCCGCCCCGGCCTTGCGCGATCATCTGTTTGGCGGCAGCCTGGCTGAGGAAAAAGGGCGTGCTCAGGTTGATGCCGATCACGTCGTTCCAATTCTTTGCGCTGTGTTCGACAAAGGGCTCGCGGCGGATGATCCCCGCGTTGTTGACCAGAATGTCCACGCCGCCAAGCTGCCGGACGACTTCCGCGATGAGCCCGGTTGCGATCTCGTCGCCCTTGCTGAGGTCGGCGGTGATGATGCAGGTCCTGCGTCCCAGCGCCTTGATCTTCTCTGCGGTTTCGTTCAGGGGGATGACATCGACCAGTGCGATATCCGCGCCCGCTTCCGCCAGTGCGAGGGCGTAGCTTTGTCCGATACCGCGTGCGCTACCCGTGACGACGGCGACTTTGCCGTCGAGTTTGAACTGGTCGAGAATCATGTGAAAGGCTCCATTGGGGTTAGTTGACGGTCACCTTCAGGGGGGTGCGAAGGGCGGCGGCGAAAGTGGAGACATAACTGTTCCAGTACTCAGCGTTCACAAAATCGCCCGCTCCGCTCCACCCTGCGCCCGCGTACCAGACGACGGGCGTGTCCGGCGTGAGCGTGCTCAGCAGATAGACACAGGCTTGCGTGTTGGTGAGAAGCGTGCCGGCCTGCGGCAGCACAAGCGCCGTGGCGATGGAGCCCTTGCCTTTCTGGGCGGATTCATACTGGGCGAGCCAGCCTTGTTCGGGGGACACGGTCAGGATGCCGCTGTGCAGGTGCTTGGACGAGATGTCGAGACCCGGACCGACCGTGAGGTTGGCGGCACCCGTGAGCGTGAAGCGGCTTTCGAAGCGGGTGAGGTGCGAGCCCGCATCCAGACTCACGCGTCGTGTCTCTGCGACTTCAACGCCATTGCCGCACGCCCACGGTGCGTAGGAGATTTCAAAGACCGTGCGCACCGGGCCGCTGGCAAGATGCTTGTGCGTGGCCCAGTTGCCGCTGACAAAACACATGCCGTTGCGGAAAATGCCGAGACCCCCGCATCCGCGTTCCGGGCCGACCTTGTAGAAATCGAGGCCCTCGCCGTGATCCTCATGGTATTGACCGCGCTTGTACCAGGCGTCGATGACCGGGTGGCGTACGCGTTTGCACCAGACATCCACACCGCTGGAAACGAGGCCTTCGCCTGCAGGCGCTGGCTCGCTGACCTTCGGGCCATAAATGCGGTAGGCCATGCGGTCGTTCTCCCAGGCGTAGTCGTCCATACGCTCAGGCACGAAGCGGCTGGCGCAAAGGGCGGTGGCGGGTGCAGCGGGCACGCTGTCGCTCTCAAACACCCAGAACTGTCGCTGCTGCTTGGCGAGATAATAGCTCCTGAAGATCAATGCGTCGGGGGAGCCGTCGCCGTTGGCATCGATGAGCTGATGCGGCAGCACCGCACTGTTGCGCACGTCGAACACGCGGAGCTTGTCAGCCTTGAGGCCGAGCCGGGTCCAGTCCAGTGTGAGGGTCTCTGCGCCGCGGTAGCAACCGAGCGGGTTGGCGGTGTCGATCATGCGGCGGGCGGGGTGTGCGTCGGCAATGACGAGTTTGCGCAATTCCATAGCGGCGGAGAGGTAGGCGCCGACGGCGTAGACCTCGTGGGCGTCTTCGGTGTAGGAAGCGGGGCTGTCGCCGATGGGCTGTACCCAGCCGAGGCGTCCTTCCTCATTGAGGTTATGGGTGATTCTATCCCACGCCTTCTTCACGCAGGGCAGGTACGCCGCGCGGTCAAGGATGCCGTTGTTGATGCCCCACAGGAGCCCGAAGGTGAAGAACGAGGTGCCGCTCATTTCGGGCAGGTTGGGATCTTCGAGGTCGAGCAAGCTGGGCCGCCAGGCGCCGTCCGCATGTTGCGCCTGCATGAGGGCGGCGGCCATGTCTTTATAAAGGTTGAGGTAAAAGGGTCGCGTGGGCCAGTCGGCAGGCAGGTCGCGCAGAATAAGGGGGAGCGACCCGAAGACCCAGCCATTGCCGCGGCACCAGAAAACCTTCTTGCCGTTCTGGGTCTTCTTCTCAAAGTAACGCGAGTCGCGGAAGAAGAGATGGTCCTCCTTGCTGTAGAGCAGGTCGTAGGTGGCCTTGTACTCCTGATCCATAAAGGTCAGGTACTTCGTCTCGCCGGTGAACCCCGCCATTCTGACCAGCACGGTGGGTGACATAAAAAGCGCGTCGCACCAACTCCAGCGCTTTTGGTTGTCTCTCTTGCTGAAGTCCAAAGGGCCGGTGTGCGGGTGGGCGAGGAGGGTGTCGTAGGTTTGTCGCAGGCGTTCTGCGTAAACGGGGTTGTTGTCGAACGCTGCAAGTTCAAGCCAGCTCTGGCCAATGCAGTGATCGTCGGCGTGGTAGGTGCGGGAAAGGGGCGTCCATCCGTTCGCCTTGCCGACAGCGCGGATCTGGTCAAGGTAAGGCAGGGTCGGGTCAGCAAGGCCGAGGGCCGTAATGCCAGCGTAAAAGGCGCCGTACGTCCAGTCGAGGGGACTGTGCTTTTTCGGATTGGCGGTCATCCAGTCGGCGGCGAGCTGGGCGTTGTAGGAGATGGCGTCCAACGTCCAGGCATTTGTAACCTTGTGACGGTCTTGCGCCGGGGTAGCGGTTGCGAACAGGGCCAACGTGGGGCACATGCCGAGCACGAGACGGAAAATCGGGGTTTCTTTGATGGTGCCGCGAATCAACTCGGTGAACAAGCGCATGACAGATAAACCTTTTTCAGCAAACGCACAACGGGTCGGTCAAGACTCGCATTATGATGAAACAGGCTGATCAATGCAATCCCTGACTTAGAGATCGTCTGGGATTTCAATGCGGATGGTCCGGTTCTTAAGTTCGGTTAAACTTTGAGGATCGGGCTTTTTGTGTTCGAGGTCGCTGCCGTGCAACGTGCCGGTATCCGAGAAAAAGGGCACTTCGAAACTGACACCGCAAGCCGGACACTCCGAGGCGGAACCTGCCAGATCGGCCGGGGCTTCGATCTCTTGGCGGCAGTTTTTACAGAAGAAGGAGAGCATCCGTTTTTTCGGCAGTGTTTTTTGGGGCGCGGGGGTGCCGGCGTTGTCAAACCCAAGGGCGGCCAGGTCAATGCGGATGGTCTGGCTCTTCTGCTTGTGATCGGCCCCGTTCGGCGCCACACCAGAGGTTGCGGCGGGTGTGCCGGTCGTGGCTGCTGGGTTCGGTCGCGCGGGGCCGTGGAGCGTGCCGGGCTCAGAGACGGACGGCACCGTGATGGGCGCCCCGCATGCGGGGCATTCCGCCAACAGGTTTACGGCGGACAGGGGAGCCTCGATCTCTTGTGTGCACTTTTTGCAACAGAACGACACCGCTTTTGAGAAGTCGTCCGAAACGTGAGGGGCTGGGGTTGCCGGAAGCGCGGTGACAAGGTTTTTCGGAAGGGGCGTAACCGCATTGCGCGCTTTTTTCAGCACGCGTACGCGCAACGTGTCATGTTCAGCAATGAGAAATTTTTCTCCGGTTTGAGGACTCCGAACCTTGCGGGCTTTGCGCCGGATGATGTCGAAACGGCAGAGTTCCGGAAGTGTAATACCTTCGTTACAGGCCTCCCGGTAAACGATCTGCTTGAGCGTATCCAGCATATAACGCACTTTTTTTTGTGGAATTCCGACATTCAGTCCCAATTCGCGAACAAGATGGCTTTTGTGATAGGCGTTTTTTTTCATTGCAGAGTCTCCGGCAAGATGCACGTTGACCTTTTCTTATGCAAAGAGTGTGCCACGGGGTGGTCACAGGCGCATCGCAGCTTGTTTGGCATCGAATTTGCTAAATCAAGTCAGCCGTTAGTCAATGGTTGATGAGGATGTGAGCCATGTCGATGAAATTCTGGTTTAAGAAGGATACCGAGCAGAATGCGTCACGCGGCGCAGCTTGCGATGCTCTGGCGATCTCTTGCCGTACGGGCAATGATGGCGCGCTGTTGTCAACGTTGTCACAGCTTTTTGTTGCGCCGCAGCGGGCTGAGATCTTAGCGGAGGCCAAGATTGCCATGCCGCAATCGGGCGGTTCTGGGAGCGCAACGTGTCAGGAGCCTGTGCCGGCTGCGGTCACAGAGGGTGAGTCGCAGGCCGAGGCTGCGTCAACGGGTCCAGCCGTTTCGGCAGCGGGTCAGGTGACACCGGCCGAGACGCAAAAGGTGGCGCTGAAGCCGGTGTTGAAGCCGGTGGGCGGGCTCGTTCGGCTCGCGGCGCGTCCAACCGACGAGGCGGCGGCGGTCGCGCCCCCGAGGGCTGCTGCGTCGGCAACAGGAATGGCGGACAAGTGTCCGACCTGCGGGTTGCGCCCCCAAGCAGCGACTGGCGCTGCGGCGGCTGTGGACAAGGGGGTGGTCGTGCGCGATGCCGATGGTGTTTTGGTGGAGATCCGTCCCAAAGTGGATCAGCGGGCGCTCTATTACCAGTTGATGAACGGATTATATGATGCGGTGCTGGTGCTCGACGCACATGGGCATGTTGTGGATTGCAATTCGCGGGTCACGGAGATGTTGGGGTACTCGCGTGAAGAGGCGTGGGATATGCCGATCAGAAAAGTGATCACCGGCATGGCGAGCCAGATGTTCGAGCACCTCAAGCGCAACTTAGCCGAGAACCATCACCTCCTGATCGACGCGCGCTGCTTCCGTAAAGACGGGACGTCGTTTGCAGGCGAGGTAGGGGTCTGCACAATCTCGTTGACGACCGGCAACAACATGGTTTTTGCGATCCGTAATGTGGAGCGGCGCAAGAGTGCGATGGACGATTTACGCAAGAGCCAGGCGGCGCTGGACATCGCGCTTGCATCGGCGTTCGTCTGCGATGCCGACGGGTTTTTCGTAGTGGTTAATCAGGCCCTGCTGGATGCATTCGGAATGCAGGACGCCGATCAGGCGAAAGGGGTCCGTTTTATGGATCTTCTGCCCGATGCGGCGCGTCATTTCTTGCGCGCGTCGTGCGGGGAGAAAGTGCGCGAGACAGTGAGGGTGCCGACTTCAGACGGTCGGCCTGTCAACTTCCAGCTGGCGCTGGTGCCGGTGCAAAACGGGCAAAATATAGCGGGTGTTGCAGGATCGATTCTGCGGATGTAAAACAGGGTTCGGGGTTCACCCTTTACTCGTCCCGGTAGGGCTTGTTGCGCTCGAACAGGGCGAGTCGGCTGGTGAGCGCGGTGGCTTTGACGGGCTCGCCCATCTGAGTATAGAACATGGCCGCTTTGCGCGTGGCGTCGATAGCGAGGCGGAAGGCGCCGCACTCCGCTTGGGCGACACCCAGAACGCTGAGCGAGTGGGGGTCTTTGTTGTGTAGAATGCCACAGGCGATTTCGGCGAGTTTGACGGCTTTCTTGCCGTCCCGCAACTCCTGAAAGGGCGAAGTAGCCAGCGTCCATGCCAAGTTGCAAAGCTCTTGGATATTCCGCGGGTCGCAGGTCAGGGACTCGCGTGCCAGCTGCAGGCTTTCTCTGGCTTTGTCCAAGCGTGCCTGGAGCGCAGCCTCTTCGGCCTTCTTCCTGAAATCGAGGCTTAAGCCTGCGAGTTTGAACTTCGTTTCGATGTCCGCTTTGTCTACCGCCTTGTTGTAGGCATCCTCGGCTGAAATAATACCTTTGGAAGCCAGTCGCGTCAACTCGTCGCTAAAGGTCTGCATGCCCGACAGTTTGCCGGTTTGCATCACCGACGGGATCATGTGTGTTTTAGCTTCGCGGATGAGGGCTGAGACCGACGTGGTGACAACCAGCACTTCGAAGGCGGCGATACGCCCGCCCTCGGTTTTCTTGCAGAGCGTCTGGGCGACCACGCCTTTGAGCGTGTCCGCCAGCATGGAACGGATCTGATTTTGCCGGTTGGCCGGAAACTTGTCAATCATGCGCTCTACGGTGGTGGCGGCGGTGTTCGTGTGGAGCGTTGCGAAGACCAGATGGCCGGTCTCGGCGGTCTCGATCGCGTTCTCCATGGTTTCGAGGTCGCGGATTTCGCCCACGAGCACGATGTCGGGATCCTCGCGCAGCGCGGCACGCAGGGCGATGGCGAAACTTTTGGTGTCACGGTGTACCTCGCGCTGGTTGATGACACACTTGCGCGGCGTGTGGACGAACTCGATCGGATCTTCAATCGTGATGATATGTTCGTTGCGGATCCGGTTGATGTGGTCGATGATGGCTGCGAGCGTGGTGGATTTTCCGCTGCCGGTGGGCCCGGTCACGACGACAAGGCCTTTTGAAAGCATGCAGAAATCGCGCATGACCTCTGGCAGGTTGAGTTCCTCAAAGGTCGGGATGCGTTCGGGAATGACACGCATGACTGTGCCGTATCCGGACATGTCGCGGAACCCGTTGACACGGAACCGCGCGGTGTCGCGGATTTCGTAGGCGCAGTCGGTGTCCCACTCGCTGACGAGCTGCCGTATGTTCGCCTCGGGCATGATCTCTTTGACGAAGGCAAAAATATCCTCGCTGGTGAGCACGGGCTCGCCAGCGATCGGATTGACGGCACCATGGATACGCATGTAAGGGGTGCGGCCCGCATAGAGATGCAGGTCGCTGCCTGCCGCCGCGACCAGCGGGATAAGAAAGCGGTCAACCGCAGCCATAAAAAGACTCCTGCAAAAAGAAAGGCCTAACGAGCGTAGATACGGAAGAATCCGCAGGGCGAAGATGCCGGAATCTCGACATAGAGCCGGATCAGCCGTAACCCGTTTGCTGAATCGCCTAAAACCTTGCAGTACTGGATGTCGAGGGGCTGCCACAGGCCCAAGGGACTGGCCAAGTCGGGACTCCAGGTAATGGCGTAATCGGTTTGCGAGAAGCCCTCGAAATCGAGAACCACCTGCAGGGCCAAGGCCTCCGCGCCGAAAGTTTGGATGCCTGGGGCGGGGTGCGCCGGCAGTACAGATTGCTGTGCCGGCTGCACGGCAAGTCCGGTGATACGGGCTGGGGCAGAAGAAGGAAGCTTCGGATTGGGCGCTGGCGCGTTTGTGGTAAAGGTGGCCGTCAACACAATATCGTACCCCGGCATTTTAAAGGGGGCGGGATTGGGATTGATGATTTCTCCGGGGCTAAAGACCCACACAGTCCCGTCCCAACGGTCAAAGTACTGGCCCGCGGGCGGGACATTGGCGCTGACACTGATGCTCGTGTCAGCCGGGTAGAGGGCGCTGCCCTTTCCATCCGTGCCGTTTCCGCTTTCCGAACCGTTGACGACGGTCAATAAATATTGGGGGGTTGGCGCGTTGGTGGTGTACGTGGCGGTCAGAAACAGATCGTACGTGGGCATCAGGAAGGTCGGGTTGCGAATCTTGGCCAGCGGGCCGAGCGCTTCATCGACGTTCTCGCCGGTCCATTTGTCAAAGAAGAAGCCGTCGGCGGCGGGATCGGCGAGGATGGTGACCTTTGTATAGGCAGGGAATATTCCGGCCTTGGCTTCATTGATCGCATCCCAGATGGTGTCGTAAGGGGCAGGCAGGTCATAAGCGGTGTTGGTGCCTTGTGTGAGCTGCAGCGCGTAGGTAGGTTCCCACACGACATGCCTCAGCCAAGCGCAGTCCTCGAACATGCTGACGTCGCGGTCCTTCTGGTAGCGGTACGTGAAGATTCGTTTGAGGCTGCGGTTCACATCACGCGGTTTGCCAGGGAGGTTCGGCAAGACAAAGGAGGTAAAAGACCATGTTCCGGTACCTTTGCCGCTGATCCAGTTCGTCCGGTTCCCGTCGCTGAGGAAGTCAAGCGAATCGTAGATCGCCTCGCTTCGGCTCGTCCATTCCCAGGTGAGGATGCCTGTGCCGTA
>CAZXVN010000285.1:0-5299 GCA_964643945.1 uncultured Lentisphaeraceae bacterium
TCCATAACTGATATGAGCTTATATTTCAGTTTTTTCTAAATAATCCCCACACCACCACTCTCTCCACGTCTCTGAACACTCTTTCCCTACACGACGCTCTTCCGATCTCCAGCTGTTGCAGGTAAAGCGGCAGGAAACGCTCGGCCATGTGTTCGCCCATGCCGACCAGCACGATCATGCCCAGCAGCCCGACCAAGTTCCGTTTCACGGCCACCTACCCTTTCGCCATGAGACTGACCGCCGCCATTCCCAGGCAGAACATGGCCGCACAGCCCGTAAACGTCAACACAAAGTATCCGGATGCGTAGAGGTATTCAGAGTCCTGGACAAACTTAAACAGCTCGTAGGTGAACGTGGACATGGTCGTGAAGCCGCCGCAGAGACCGGTCGCAAGCAGCAGCCGCATCGTTGGCGACAGCACCTCGGTCTTCGCAGACAAACCGGCCACAGCACCGATCACCAAACACCCTAAGAGGTTTGACCACAAGGTGCCATGCGGGAACGTGACCGAGAACCGCTGTCCCAGCAGGCTGAGCGCGTACCGCATGACCGAACCGATGAACCCGCCGGCCCCGACCACAAGAAATGGCATGAACGTCTTCATTGTTGGTTCGCCGTACAATTGACGGCTACCATAGCCTCTCGGACAGGTTGATGTCGAGAAAACGTTGACGCAGAACCTCGCATGATTATTCCTGGTCTTTCTTGTGCTTTACCCTCACCGCGCCGTGTAGATCAGAGCCATCCCTCACAACCGCTCAGGCGGCACCAAAAAAAACAACAGCCCCGCAGGAGGCAGGGCACAGGTTCCCGTTCATTTGACCACCTTTTTCTTAAGCCTGTCGGCGGCGGCCTGAATGCCGCCGAGATTCTCCACGCTTGTGTAGTTCATAGCGGCAAGCGTCTTTCGGGCCGTTTCCGCCCGGCCGCCGCTGCGGCAATAGAGCATGATCGGCGTGTTTTTATCCGGAACCTTTGCTTCGATCATGCCGCCGATGCCGTCGTACGGCATCAAAAGCGCTCCGTCAAGGTGTCCGCCCGCGTATTCCTCCGGCGTGCGTGTATCGATGATTATCGGCTGCAGTAATACTTGCGACTCGCCGTTTGACATCAAGTTGCTGCCGGTAAACGCACCGCGTCTTTCACCATGGACGTTGCGTTCCTTGCTACAGGAACAGACCAATAGACATAGGGCAACAGATGCTGGAACGTAGTGTAACCCGAACCCCATCAGGGCGAGCCCGGTGCGAATCCACGCCAGAAAGGTCCGCTCCGCCGTCAGGGACACGCGCGGGTCTTCCGTCAACAGCGACTTTTTGTCTGTGCTCATCCTTTACTCCTGTGGCCGGCATATTAGCATTTTTTTGTGACTATAATCCATGCCCGGAAACCATCCTCTCGGGCGAGCGTCGGATCTCCCCCAACCTCGACTATCATCCGCATCATGGCCGGCGGCGACATGAAGTGACTCCGCATCAGAAACAGCTTCTCCAGCAGGGCCACGATCTTAGATCGAAGTGATCGAACATCAGAGTGAGACCACTAGACGGTTTTTGTCGGCCGGATCGAGCACGGCGGTGTAGCGGCTGAGCGACTTCTTGGTCAGACCTTTTTTGAGCGCCCCGTCCGTGCCGAACTTGGAGTGGCCAAGACTGGCGCAACGGAACTGCTTGTCCGCGTGCCGGTACTCGACCTCCACGCCCCGGTGCGGACAGAGCAGCGACACGGCCGCATACTCGGACTCGCCCGTCCGCGCGATGATGATGGGCGTGGGCAAGCGGGAGTCAATGATCTTGCCCGATCCGCCCACGCTCGCCAAGGGCGTCGCCTTGCCGAGCGTCACCTTCAGCGTCTTCGCCTCGATGGCGTACGCATCCGACGCAATCGCAGGTGTTTTGCCGACCTTGCTGAACGTGGCGCATCCGCCGCCCAGCCCGCACACGCAGGTCCCAGCGCCCGCCGCGCCGATCATGGCGACCAAGCCTCTGCGAGTCATTCGTCTCATAACCGACTCCCGTTTCTTATGGGAAACTAATCACATCGCCAGCCTGCAACCCCGCAAGAATTTCAGTGAGACCCCCTGCTGCAGGAGTCGACCGCACCAGCATGCGTGTTGTACGACCGCCCGTCACTACATTCACATATTCGAGCTGCCCAGCACGCACCAGCACAGACTCAGGCACGAGCAGGGCCTGCCGCTCCCCCAGTTTCAGCGACACCGTCCCGAACATGCCCGGCATCACGCCTTCGGCCTGCGGGAGACAGAGTTTCGCCAAGAACGTGCGGCTGCCCGCATCGACCGAGGGCACGATCTCCCGGACCTCCGCCTCGAGTTTCCGTCCCAACGCGTCGAGCGTTACCGGCAACTTGTCCCCGACCTTCACCCGCATCACCAGCCCTTCGCGGATCGGCGCCTCCAACAACAGCCGCGCCGGATCGAAAACCCGCAAAAGCGTGTTGCCCGGCGTCGCGAGGTCGCCCGGATCAGCGAGACGCTCCGACACCACCCCGTCCATCGGGCAAACGACAGATGCATACCCCGCAACCGTCTCGGCCTGATGTTGCGCCTCTGAAGCCGCACGCGCATCGGCCTGCGCCGCGATTTGGCCCTGTTCGGCCTGCGCCATGCGCGACACCGCCTGCCGGAACGCGTCTTCAGCAGCGTCCAGCGCCTGCTGGGACGCCATCTTCTGTGCAGCCAGCTTGCGGGTTCTGTCCACCTCGACGGTGGCCAAATCTAAAGCGGACCGCGCCTGCACGGCCCGTTCGGACGCGGCCGCCAAACCCGCCTGCGCGCCCGCCACACGCTCTTTGGCCTGGCTCACCCCCGTCCGCAACTCGGCGTCGTCCAGCGTCACCGGCGTGTCACCGGCTTTTATGCGGTCCCCTGAACGTACCGTCACCGTCAGTATCCGCCCGACGATCCGCGCCGCGAGTTGCACCTCTGTGCGGCTGCGGATCGTGCCGACCGCCGTGTAGACGACCGGAACGTTCGTGGCCGCGACCGTCAGCGTCCGCCCCTCGGGCACGGCCGCGGTTTTCTCCGCTCGGCCCGGTTCGATACGCTTGCCGCAGCCGCCGGCCTGCCACACGATGACCCAGACGATGACGATCAGCCCTGCGGCCGGGCCCAGATATCTCGATAACCGTTTAAGCCTCATAGTGTCTCTCCTTCAGCAAGAAAAATACGGTCGGGATAATCAACAGCGTGAAGAGCGTGCTGGCCAGCAGACCGAAGATCAACGCCCAGGCCAACCCCGAAAAGATCGGGTCGAGCGTGATCGGCCATGCCCCGAGCAGCGTGGTCAGAGCGGTCAGCGAGATGGGGCGGAAACGTACCGCGCCGCTTTCGAGCAACGCCTGTTGCAGCGGCTTGCCCAGCTTGATCGCCTCCTGGATGAACTCGATGAGCACGATGCTGTTGCGGATGACGATGCCGCCGAGCGCGATCATGCCGATCATGGCGGTGGCCGTGAAAAAGACCGGCTCCGGATAGCCGCCCACCGTACCGGTCCCGACATTGAGCAGCGCGAACCCCGGCAGGATGCCGATCAGCGTCAGCGGAATCGCCAGCATCATCACGCCCGGCATCAGGAAGCTGCCGGTCTGCAGCACCAGAAGCAGGTAAATACCGACCAGTGCCACGCCGAACGCGATGCCCAAGTCGCGGAACACGTCCACCGTGATCTGCCATTCGCCCTCACCGCTCCAGCGCACCGTGGCCCCGTGCGGCAGCGGCGTACGCTTCAGCTCCTGTTGCAGGCCCAGAATCATTTCACCGGGGGCGCGTCCCACCGCCTCGGCGGTCACAAACACCACCCGCTCCAGATCCTTGCGGTAGACCGGTTGCGCCACAGCCTCTTTCTCGAACCGTGCGACCTCGCGCACCTGCACCTGCGAGCCCTGCGGTGTGCGCAGCCAGAGCTGTCCCAAACGTGCGGGATCGCTCCGGTCAGCCAGCGGCAGCAACAGCCGCACCTGCACCGGCTCGCGGGCATGCGCCGCATGGAGCACGCCCAGCGGGCTCAGCCCGCCCGCCGCCGCCACCGCCTGCGCCACACCCGCAGGCGTCAGCCCGTGCAGGGCCGCCTTGTCGCGGTCCACCACCAGCGCCAGCCGGTCGCGCGGCGTCTCTGAATAATCGTCGACCTGCGCGATGTGCCGCCCGTCATAAGCCGTCATCCGGGCCTTGAGCGCTTGCGCCGACGCGATCATCTGGTCGTACGTCAACTCCGGCGGGCCCAGCACCTCGGCCGTGATCGTGCTCAATACCGGCGGGCCAGGCGGCACCTCGACGACGCTCAGCACCGCGCGGTGCGCTGAGGCGATGCGCGTGAGGTCGTCGCGCAGCCGCAGCGCGATCGCGTGGCTCTGCTGCGCCCGCTCGTGCTTGCCCGCGAGGTTGATGCGGATATCCGCTTGGTTCGGCTGACGCCTGAACCCGTAGTGGCGCACCAGCCCGTTGAAGTCCAGCGGCGAATTGCGGCCCGTGTAGGTCTCGAAATCGCGCACCTCGTTCACGGTGCCCAGATAAGTCTCCAGCGCCTGACACGCGCGGTCGGTCTCTTCCAGCGTCGAGCCCTCCGGCAGGTCGACCACCAGTTGCAACTCGTCCTTGTTGTCGAACGGCAGCATCTTCAGAGGCACCATGCCCGTCAGAGGAAGCAGCAGGCTCCCGATGAAGAGCGCTCCAACCACGCCCAGCAGTTGCCACGCCCGCCGCCGCGTCAGGAACGGCGACAGAACAGCCCTGTAACCCGCCCGGACCCAGCGCGGCGTGACCTCCTCGGCGCTCTGCGGTGCGGCAGCGGCCTTCTTGCGCAACAGCTTGAGTGTCAGCCACGGCACAAAGGTGATCGCGCTGACCGCAGAGAAAAAAATCGTCAGCGGCACGTTCACCGCCATCGGGCGCATGTAAGGCCCCATCATGCCCGTGATGAAGAACATCGGTATGAAGCAGATGATGATCGTCACCGCGGACATCACCACCGGCACCGCCATTTCGTCCACAGCCCACTGCGCCGCCAACAGCGGTTTACGCAGCCCCATGCGCAGGTGGCGCTGAATGTTGTCCACGTTGCTGATCGGATCGTCAACCACGAGACCCAGGCTCAGAATCAGGGCGAAAAGCGTCACGCGGTTGATGGAGTACCCGGACAAATAGTTCACGAACAGCGCCAAGGCGAAGGTGATCGGCACCGATACGCCCACCACGATACTCTCGCGCCATCCCATCGTCATCGCGATCAGCGCGATCACGGTGATGATCGCGAACACCATGGAGGAAAGCAGCTCGCCG